>JAOTZB010000339.1 GCA_029861625.1 Acidimicrobiia bacterium | reverse complement strand
CGCCGTCGACGAGTCGGTCGTCACCGTCGAGGAACGCAACGTCGCGATCGTCGAGGAGGGTGGCGCCGAGGCCGGGGCGACGATCGAAACCGCCGCCGGCCGGCCGGTCCGGGTGGCCGTCGACGCCGACCGGCAGGCATTCGAGGATCTCTTCTACGAGGCCATCATCGGCACCAGCGACACCGGCATCCCGGGCTGGGAGCCCGACGCGACGCTCGTGTGGGATGGCACCACGTGCGAGTACGCCGGCCCCGATCCGCTGCCCGATCGTCTCATCGTGGAGATCGACAACATGGGCTCCGAGGTGATCTCGCTGCTCACCGGCACCTACGCACCCGACACCACCACCGCAGACCTGGAGGCATATCAGGCCTCGGGTGGCGTCGAGACCCCCGCGTGGTGGGCACAGCAGGTCTTCATCGCCATACCGACAGGGGCCCGCGACGTGTGGGTCATCGGGGGCACCCCGGACGTCACCGCCATCTGCTTCGTCGACCCGGCTCGTCTCTGGGAGATCGCCGGCCCCCGGTTGGCCGGTTGACCGAGGCCGGCGCCGGCCGAGCTCCGGGCTTCGCCCGGCAGACGGCCCCGCTAACCTCGGCTCGCGACCGACACCAGGGGGCAGTCATGGCGATTCCGACCGAACCAGTGGGCAGCGTTCCCCGCGACCGAGCGCTCCAGGAGGCCATGGCAGCCCACGCCGAGGGCAAGCTGTCGGCCGAGGCGCTCGACGAGCTGTTCGACCAGGCGGTGGAGGAGACCGTGGCCCGGTTCGAGGCCACCGGCTCACCGGTGATCACCGACGGGGAACAGACGAAGTCGAGCTTCGCGACCTACCCGCTCGACGGCCTCACCACGCTGTCGCCCGAGGGTGCGGTGATCCCGTTCGACGACGGGCACACCCGACAGCTGCCCGTGATCACCGAGGGCCCGTTCCGCTACCAGAACCTGGCCGGAAGCTACGTCGAGCGCACCAAGCGATTCACCGATCTGCCGGTGAAACAGGCAGTGATCTCCGCCTCCGCGATGAGCCTGCTCTACCCCCAGGCCGGCATCGACGGCTACGCCCAGGAGCAGTTCCGGGCCGATCTGATCGACCAGGCGACAGCCGACATCCGGAGCTGCCTCGACGCCGGCGCCGACAGCGTCCAGGTCGACTTCACCGAGGGCCGGCTGGCGTTGAAGCTCGACCCGTCCGGAGGCCTGCTCCAGCAGTTCATCGATCTCAACAACGACGTCTTCGCCAACTTCACCGACGACGAGCGGCTCCGCATCGGCGTCCACACGTGCCCCGGCGGCGACCACGACTCCACCCACAGCGCCGACATCGACTACGCCGGGTTGATTCCGCAGCTGCTCACGCTCGATGTCGGCCGGTTCTTCATGCAGATGGCGAGCGAGGCCGACCCGGCGGCATCGCTCCGCCTCGTCAACGAGCACCTCCAGCCCCACCAGAGGGCGTACATCGGCGTCATCGACGTGTGCAACGAAGCGGTCGAATCGCCCGAGACGGTCCGCGATCGGGTGCTCGCCGCAGCCGAACACATTCCGGTCGACCGGCTCGGCACGACCGACGACTGTGGTTACTCGCCGTTCAGCGACGACGTGGCCACCAGCCGCGACACGGCGTTCGCCAAGATCAGGGCACGGGTCGAGGGAACCCGGATGGCAGCCGATCGTCTCGGCGCCACGTAGCGCAGCCGCCTCGATGACGCGCCGGAGCGCTAGCAGACCAGATCCGGCCGTTACGGGCAGACGACGACCTCGATGTCGGGCCCGCGCAGGCTCCAGAGCTCGTAGGTGCCGGCCGGCAGGGGAAACGGCCGGAACTGGCCCTCGCGGTCGAACCTGATCGGGGTGTCGTCGACGGTCGCCAGGCCCAGATCACCTCTGGTGAGCCGGATTCGGGCGCCCTCGTCGATCACGTACAGGTCGGCGACGCTGGGGAACAGCGTCGAGACGTTGTAGTCGGCATCCGCGATGACCCCGACCCAGACCGCCTCGCCCTCATCGACGACGAATGCCTCGGACGGGATCTCGTGCGTGAGCTTCTGCGCGAGCACCTGGTCGCGCTCGACCGGACGACAGATCTCCGCTTCGGCTTCGTCGGAACCGAACGGACTGCACGCCGCCGCGACAGCGACCAGTACGGCGATCAGCCGGAGGCGTCGGGTCATGGGTCGAAGATAGTTGCCGCGGCGAGGTAGTCAGCGCCGATCCGAAGCGGCCTCTACCTCGACATCAGCGACTGAACCACCGGATGTCACCAAGGCGCACGCGGTCCGCCACCGCGTGCGCCCGGCGTATCACGGAATCTCGATCACCTCGGCAGCACCGGGAATCAGCGCGTTCTGGGTCGCCCACAGGCTGCCGTCGGCGCCGAAGGTGATGGCGGTCAGCATCGGGATGCCGGCGGCCACCACATCGCAGGTCGACAAGGCGACGTCACAGGAGCTGATCGTGCCGCCGACGCCGCCGATGCCGAGCTCGAGCGCCGCCCAGCTCAGCTCGTCGAGCTCGGCGACGTAGAGATTACCGTCGGGCCCGAACGCCAGGTCGATGATCGAGGTGAAACCACCGTCGAAGGCCTTCACGCAGTCGGGGCTCACCCCACAGTCGGCCCACGAGGCACCCGCAGCCACTCGCCAGATGTTCGACTCGTCGGCAGGCGCCGGGAATCCCTTCAGCTCGCCCACGTAGTAGTAGCCGTCCGCGCCGACCGCGATGCTGGTTGGCACCGCCTGGGCAGGCAGCTCGTCGATCTCGCAGAGGAAGCCGAGCTCAGGATCCTCGTTCGGACAACCGATCAGCGCCCGTGCATTCGCTGTCGACACGAGCTCGTCGGGGAAGATGGCCAGCACGTCGACGTTGCCGCGGTTGTCCACTCGCAGCAGGTCGTTGCCGCCGGAGTCGGCCACCAGCGCCGCCGAGCCGCCGAGCGACTGCACGTCGAACGGGTTCGAGTCGACGCCCGCGCCGTCGGGATCGTTGGCCTCCTCGAAAGCGAACAGGTTGGCGATCTGGCGCACCGTGCCGTTCGACACCCGGTGCAGGGCCTGACCGGTGTCGGCCTCGGCATCCTCTCCGGCGCCCGTTGTCGCCCACATCGAGCCCCGTCCGATCGGGCTCACGTCGCTGACGCCTGGCAGCGAGATCGTCGAGCCGACGGTGTCGCCGTCGATCGCAGTGACCCCGGCCCCGGCATCCGCAACGAGGATGTCGCCGTTCGGCGCGGTCGCCAGCCCGAACAGCGGGCTCGCGAAGCCCCCGACCGCGCCGGCTGCTGCCGGTAGCGCGAACAGCGCGATCACCACGCCCACGAACGCGAATCGTCTCACAGAAACTCTCATGGTTCCTCCCGTTGGCCCGAGCCGCTCCAGTCCCCCCGGAGGTCGGCGTTGTCCACAAATCATCTGCCCATCTCGGGCGTTTGTGAAGTGGGAATCGGCGGTTGCGCGCACGACCGGAGCGGGGCTCTTCGACACCGACGACACCGATCGGTGATTGCAGCCCATCCCCATTCTAAGGATGCGTCGGATGGTCGACCTATCCTGATCTCCTTGATCGCTCCGAGACCGGTCACGGCCCGGTTCTGCCGGTGGCTACGCCCGATTCGGGCTGCGCGGCGAGAACGTGGCGGTCCCGCGACCACAATCGTGCTGCGATGAAGTGGTGGCATCGAGACCGCAAGCTGGGGCGTCCGCTCCGACGCCTGGCCCAGGGGCTCGGCTTCTTGTTCATCGCGAACACGTTCGTGCTCCCGCAGCTGGCCGGCACACGTGACGCGATCTCGCTCATCGGCGACCTCGATCCGGTGCTGCTCGTGGTGGGTGTCGCCGCCGAGGGCGCCTCGCTCGCATGTGTCAGCCACCTGATCCGCACGCTCGTCCCGATCGAGAGCCGGCCGTCGTCGTGGACGGTGCAACGCATCGTTCTCGCCGCCCGGGCGGCGAGTCGAGTCGTGCCCGGTGGTGCCGCGGCCGGTGGTGTGTTGTCGTATCGGCTCTTGCGTCGAGTCGGGGTTCCCACATCGGAGGCGGGCTTCTCGGTCGGCACCCAGAGCCTCGAATCGGCCGCCG
>JAOTZB010000338.1 GCA_029861625.1 Acidimicrobiia bacterium | reverse complement strand
GTGGATCGCGGGACGTCGACACCCAGCTCGGCCTGGGCCCGAAGTACCGCGATCCACAACCGCCGTTCGAGCACGACCTTGTGTTCGGGCGACCAGATGTCGACCATGGCCGGCGATGCATACCGCGCCGCCAACACATTCGAGATCACCCCGCGATCTCCTTTCGGTGGTCGGCGAGCTTGTCGGCGAGGTCTTCGTCGGTGATGGCCAGCATCTGGACGACGAGCAGTGCAGCGTTCATCGAGCCGTCGATCGCCACGGTGGCAACGGGAATGCCCTTCGGCATCTGGACGGTGGCGTACAGCGCATCGATGCCGCCCAGGCCACCACCCGACAGCGGTACGCCGACGACGGGCAGCGTGGTTTGGGCCGCGACCGCACCCGCGAGGTGCGCCGCCATGCCGGCACCGCAGATCATGGCCACGTAGCCGTCGGCCCGCGCGCTCGATGCCAGCTCGGCGACCTTCGCCGGGTTGCGGTGCGCGGACAGCACCCGCCAGTCGACCTCGATCCCGAAGCGCTCGAGCGTGTCGCGAGCGGGCGCCATCTTCGCCTCGTCGCTCGTCGATCCCATCAAGATCGCGACCTTCATGATCGGCCCTCCTGTTCCGCGGCCAGCTCGGCGATGTCGGTGCGAACGTAGCGTCCCGGCCAGCTGATCTCGGCCACCGCTCCGTACGCCCGCGCGCGCGACCGGGCCAGACTGTCGCCACGCGCCGTGACCGCGAGGACACGTCCGCCGGCTGTCGTCAGCTCGCCGGCCTCGTTCTGGCCGACGCCGGCACAGAACACGGTGACACCGTCGTGGGCCCTGGCCGCATCGATTCCCGCGATGACGTCGCCCGTTCGTGGCGCCGACGGATAACCCTCGGATGCGCACACGACCGTGGTCCAGTGCCCGGAGAAGGTCGTTTCCCCGACGAGTCTGCCGCTCGCCGCGCCGGCGAGGAGCGAGCCGAGATCGGACGTGAGCTGGGGCAACACGACCTGAGCTTCGGGGTCGCCGAATCGCACGTTGTACTCGAGCATCTTGGGGCCATCGGGGGTGAGCATGAGCCCGGCATACAGCACGCCCCGGTAGTCGATCCCGCGGGATCGCAGCGCGGCCAGCGTGGGCTCGACACCGGATGACATCACCTCGCCGACCATGTCGGAACCGACGCTCGGCACCGGCGAGTAGGCCCCCATGCCGCCCGTGTTGGGCCCGGTGTCGTGTTCGCCGATGCGTTTGAAGTCCTGCGCCGGCGACAGAGCCAACGCGCGGGCGCCGTCGCAGACCGCCAGGACCGACAGCTCGGGACCGGTCAGCCCCTCCTCGATCACACAGCACCGGCCGGCATCGCCGAACGCCTCACCGGAGAGATAGCGCCCAACGGCATCCTCGGCCTCGGTCCGGTCGGTGGTGACGACGACGCCCTTGCCGGCGGCGAGGCCGTCGGTCTTCACCACGAACATGTCGCCCATGGTGTCGAGATACGCAAGCGCCGGCGCAAGCTCGGTGAACGACCGGTGCCGCGCGGTCGGCACACCAGCGTCGGCCAACACCTCCTTCATCCACGCCTTCGACCCTTCGAGCCGGGCACCGTCGGCACCGGGACCGAAGACCAGTTTCCCGTGGGCGCGCAGGCGATCGGCCAATCCGTCGACGAGCGGCCCCTCGGGCCCGACGACGAACAGATCGGCGTCGAGCTCTTCGGGGCCGATCGGTGTCGAGTTGGGAATGCCGGGGTTCCCCGGCGTGACGACGACATCGGCGTCGCGGCCCAGCACGTGCGCCAACGCATGTTCCCGCCCACCCGAGCCGACGACGACAGCCTTCATGCCGCGTCGTAGTGGAGAAACTGCCGACGACCGGGACCGACGCCGACCAAGGTGATCGGCACCCCGATCTGCTCCTCGAGGAAGGCAAGGTAGTCGACTGCCGCCGACGGGAGCTCGCGGCGCTCTGTGACCTCGGTCAGGTCGGTCTTCCAGCCCGGCAGCGTCTCGTAGACGGGAGTGGCGACATGGAGGTCCGACTGGTGGTACGGCAGGTGATCGTGGCGGGCGCCGTCGATGTCGTACCCGACGCACACCTTCACCTCGTCGAGCCCGTCGAGGATGTCGAGCTTGGTGATGGCCACCTCGCTCAGCGAGTTGATACGCGCCGCATGGCGCAGCATCACGGCGTCGAACCAACCGGTGCGACGGCGACGTCCCGTGTTGGTGCCGTACTCGTGACCGACGTCGACGAGGTATTCGCCGATGTCGTCGAAGAGCTCGGTCGGGAACGGGCCCGAGCCCACCCGTGTGACGTACGCCTTGGCGATGCCGATGACCCGCTGGATCGCCATCGGTCCGACACCCGCACCGATGCACGCTCCGCCGGCCGTGGGGTTCGATGACGTGACGAAGGGATAGGTGCCGTGATCGAGATCGAGGAAGGTGGCCTGGGCCCCCTCGAACAAGATGTGCTGGCCCGCGTCGAGGCCGTCGTGTATCAGGTTGACGGTGTCGGCCACGTAGGGCTCGATCCTCGGCGCACACTCGGCCAGGTAGAGCTCGCATATCTCGTCGACATCGGGGGGCAGGCGGTTGTAGACACGCGCGAGCAGCGCCCCCGTCTGGTGCAGGACCACCTCGATCTTCTGCCGGAAGATCTTCGGATCGAACATGTCCTGCACCCGCAGGCCCACTCGGGCCGCCTTGTCGGCATAGGCCGGACCGATTCCTCTTTTGGTGGTGCCCAGCTTGTTCTTGCCGAGGTGCCGTTCGAACACCACATCGAGCTCTTGGTGGTACGGCAGGATCAGATGCGCATTGCCGGAGACACGGAGCCGGCTGCAGTCGACACCCTTCGCCTCGAGCGCCGCGACCTCTGACAACAACACACGGGGATCGACCACGACACCGTTGCCGATGACGGGAGTGATGTGGTCGTAGAGGACGCCGCTCGGCACGAGCTGGAGCGCATAACTCTCACCACCGACGACGATGGTGTGTCCAGCGTTGTGGCCACCCTGATAACGCACCACCATGCTCATCTCTTTGGCGACGAGGTCGGTGAACTTCCCCTTGCCCTCGTCTCCCCACTGGGTGCCTACGACGACGGTCGCTGGCACGGCCTCATCTCCTTCCGGAGCGTCCGGTCACGGCGCAAGCCTAGTGGGCGGCCGCGGCAAGCATGATCCCGCCGGGCTCGGCTCCGGAACCGGTTCGGCAGGAGCACGCGCCGGCTACGCGAAGCTGAGTTGACCGTCGGCGTCGAGGGTGACGACGACCTTGTCGCCCTCCTCGACCGAGCCGTCGAGCACTGCGATCGCGATGCGATCACCGAGCTCGCGCTGGATGACCCGCTTGAGCGGTCGGGCACCGAAGGCGGGATCCCAGCCCAGCTCGGCCAGCTTCTTCTTCGCGTCGGCGGAGACGTCGAGGTCGACGCGCCGTTCCCCGAGGCGGCTTCGGAGTCGGTCGAGCTGGATGTCGACGATGTGTTCGAGCGCCTCGTGCGACAGGGCATCGAAGGTCACGATGTCGTCGATGCGGTTGACGAACTCCGGTCGGAAGAAGTCCTTCGGATCGCCGGGCAGGTTCGAGGTCATGATCAACACGACGTTGGTGAAGTCGACGGTCCGGCCCTGCCCGTCGGTAAGGCGACCGTCGTCGAGGAGCTGCAACAACACGTTGAAGACCTCGGGGTTCGCCTTCTCGATCTCGTCGAGGAGCACGACCGAGTAGGGCCGGCGCCGGACCGCTTCGGTGAGCTGTCCGCCCTCGTCGAAGCCGACGTACCCGGGCGGGGCGCCGATGAGCCTGCTCACGGAGTGCTTCTCCATGTACTCGCTCATGTCGATGCGAACCATGGCGCGTTCGTCGTCGAACATGAAGTCGGCGAGGGTCCGGGCGAGCTCGGTCTTGCCGACTCCGGTCGGGCCGATGAACAAGAAGCTGCCGATGGGCCGGTTCGGATCGGACAGCCCGGCGCGGCTGCGACGGATGGCGTTGGCCACGACCGACACGGGTGCGTCCTGGCCGACGACCCGCTCGCCGAGGACGTCTTCGAGGCGGAGGAGCTTCTGCATCTCGCCCTCCATGAGCCGCGA
>JAOTZB010000054.1 GCA_029861625.1 Acidimicrobiia bacterium | reverse complement strand
CGAGCGCATGGGTCTCGTCCCCGTGCGCCTCGCGAAGAGCACGAAGGCCAACACGGCGCCGATGACCAGCGCCTGGACCCGTGCGTCGGTTCCGTAGTACGCCCGGTTCGTGTCGTCGGTGCCTCGAACGAGCAATGCCATCACGACGGCAGATCCGACAGCGACCGCGGCGAGGGTCGGGACCCAACCGCGCCATCGCGAGGAACGGATGCCGAGCCCGAATGCGCACACCAGCGGCCACACCAGGTACCACTGCTCCTCGATGGCCAGCGACCAGACGTGGCGCAGCGGCGACGGGCTCAGGAACTGCTCGAAATAGGACTCCCCGCTGGTGATCAGCTCCCAGTTGGCGACGTAGAACAAGGTGGCGATGGTCTCGCGCCGCAGCGTGTCGAGCTGGCCCTCGGGGGCGAAGAACGACGCGTACACCGAGATCCACGCGAGGACGAGGAACAGGCCGGGGAGGAGGCGCTTCGCTCGCCGGAACCAGAACGCACCGAGCGCGATCGTGCCGGTGCCCCGGTGTTCGAGCAACAGCAGCGTCGTGATGAGGTAGCCGCTCAGCACGAAGAAGAGGTCGACGCCGAGGAACCCGCCCCCGCCCCAGCCCAGGAATCCGTGATAGATCATCACCGCCATCACGGCCACGGCGCGCAGGCCGTCGAGGGCCGGGTCATAGGTGAGCGTCGGTCTCGCCATGACGACCTCATGGGCGCGGTCCGACGTGGCGGGCATCGACGCTCAGTTGACCAGTCGCAGGCTCGCGAGCAGCCAGTCCCAGATCATCTCGGATGCCTCGGGCGTGTAGTTCAGACCGTCCTGGTGCAGCTCCACCCCGTCGAGCTGGGGCTGATAGATGCCGTCGGGGCACGTGTACGCACCGACGTCGAGCAACGCGACCGAGTAGGCCGACACGCCCGCGACGTAGTCGCGTACGAGCTGATTGAGCACGCGGGTGCGCTCGGCCCGTTCATCGGGCAACATCGAGGAGTGCGGCGTCAGCTCCGGTGCAGGGGCGGTGCACGGCAGGGTCAGGAAGAAGATGTCGGTCTGTGCGGAGCCGACGGCCTGCACGAGCCGGTCCAGCTCGCTCAGCGCGATACCGCGGTACTCGTCGGTGCCGAACGGCACGATCCGCCCGCCGACCTCGCGATCGAGGATGTCCCAGATGGACAGGCCGGCAACGACGAATCGCGGGGTGCGGATGCTCAACTGATCCGACCACCGCTCGTAGCGGTCACGGCAGGCGGCCGAGTTGTACTGGGGCGGTGGGGGCAGGAGGCCGCAGCCGAATATCGTCCCGGAGACGACGTCGAACGCCGGGTCGGGTCGTCGCTCCGCATAGTCGAACGCGAGCCCGACGTAGACCGAGTCGCCGAGCAGGAAGATCTCGGCGGGCGGGGGCGGAGCAGGTGTCGGTGGGGGGGCGGGTGTCGGCGTCGGCCCCGGTGTGGGCGTTCCGAGGGGCGCGGTCTGGCCGTCGCGCAGCTGCGGGAGCATCCAGTCCCAGAAGACCGACGTGGTCTCGGGGCGGAAGTGCACGCCGTCGCGGTAGAGCTCGATGCCCTGGAAGTCGTTGTCGTACACGCCGGTCGGGCACAGATATCCGGCGAGGTCGGCCACCGTCACGTCGTGCCCGGTCACCCCGGCGGCGTATGTGTCGATGAACTGGTTCAGCCACTCCGTCCGTTGCCTGATGTCGTCCTGGGAGAGGCCTTCGAGGCGGCCGAGCGTCGTGTCGGGCTCGTGACACGAGAGGTTCAGGAACGTGATCTGGGTGGTCGGTCCGGTGTCGACGGCGTCGACGACGCGATCGAGCTGTTCGGCCGCGAAGGTCGCGTACTCGTCGGTGCCGAACGCGAACGAGCGGTCGCCGGCGGCCTGGTCGACGAGATCCCAGACGGACGTGGCGAGCACGACGACATCGGGGTCGTACCCATCGAGGGCCTCGGCCCACAGGTCGAATCGGTTGACACAGTTGTCGGGAATCGGAGGTGCCGATGGAAGGATGCCGCAGCCGAGGTACGCGCCCGAGCGGAAGTCGATGCCCGGATGCTCTTCCGGCTCGATCCCGAGCAACAGATCGAGGATCACCGAGTCCCCGACCACGAAGACCCGCGTCGCGTTCTCGGCGACGACGGTCGAGTCATCGGGCGGTGGTGCGGCCGACAGCGGCTGGATGCCGCCGGCCGTCGCCAGCACCAGCCCCACACCGAGGGCCCCGGCGAGCCCGGCGGAGCCGGCCGCGAGCTTGGGCCAGCTGAAGTCGGCGGTCCGGAACGGCTTCTCGACGAGTGTGTACGAGACCGTGGCGACGACGACGGTCGCGGCGATGCGCATCGCGAAGAGTGCCGCGCCGTCGCGGCCCACTCGCTCCGGCGTGAGGTACACGTAGATGGGCCAGTGCCAGAGGTACAGGCCATAGGAGATGCGCCCGATCACCGCGAGCGGCTCGGCCCCGAGCGCGCGGCGGAACAGGTTGTCGGGTGAGCCGGTGACAGCACCCACGATGACGGCGGCGCCGATGACAGCGGTCAACAGGAAACCGCCCTGGTACATCCAGCGATCGGTGTCGCGCACCTCGAGCGCGAGCACGACGAATCCGGCGAGCCCGAGCGAGCCGACCAGCGGGCCGAACCAACGATTGCGGACGACACCGTCGACGCGATCGGACCCTCGCATCAATACGAACGCGAGCGCGGCCCCGACGAGGAGCCCGTGCACCCGGGTGTCGGTCCCGTAGTAGGCGCGCGACGTGTCGATGACCCCCTCGGCGAGGACAGCCCCGAGGATTGCCGACCCGGCGGCCGCGGTGAGCAGAACCGTCACCCATGTCCATCTCCGGGCGCCGAGCACCGTCAGCCCGACCGCGGCGACGACGGGCCAGACCAGGTACCACTGCTCCTCGATGGCCAGTGACCACATGTGGCGCAGTGGCGACGGCTCGAGGAACTGATCGAAGTAGGACTGCTCGCTGACCACGAAGTTCCAGTTCGCGACATACAGCAGCGTCGAGAGTCCGTCGCGGCGCAGTGAGTCCCGCGCTGATGCGTCGGCCACGAAGGCTGCGTAGAACGCGATCCAGGCCAGGACGAGGAACAGCGCGGGCAACAGGCGGCGCGCTCGTCGGTACCAGAACGCCCCCAGTGCGATCGCGCCCGTCCGTCGGTGTTCGATCAACAGCAGGGTCGTGATCAGGTACCCGCTGAGCACGAAGAAGAGGTCGACGCCGAGGAACCCACCGTGGCCCCAGCCGAGGAACCCGTGGTAGACGAGCACGGCTGCGACCGCGATGGCCCTGATGCCGTCGAGCGCGGGGTTGTAGCCCATCGTCGATACAGGGGGGGACGCGGTAGCGGCGTCAGGCGTCATCTTCGACCTGCGCGTCGGGGGCCGATGTCACGATCGAACGGTCGCCCGACCAGAGCCACAGCCACCCGACGACCAACACGTAGCGGAGCACCGAGGCCGAACGGACGGCGTCGACGATCACGTCGGCTCCGAAGGTTGCTGCGAGCCATCTCCACCACGCTAGGGCCGACAACGCGGTCACCGTCAAGCAGGCCACCCGACGGGTCGGCGGCGCGTCCCGTCGAAGGCCGGCTATGGCCGTCAACAGCACGGCCGCTGCAGCCGGTTCGGGACCGACCAGCACGGCCAGCCCGAAGAAGACACCGGCGAGTGCGCCCGCAGCGACAGTCGGGACGGTCAGCCAGAAGCTGCCGATCGCGAGGAGCCCGACAGCCAACGCGTCCGATCCTCCCGTTCCGGCGACCAGCGCCAGCACCGGGATGCCGAGAGCAGCAACGAACGGCCCCAGCATCGGGCTGACGCGTCGCCTGGCTCGCACCGTGCTGGCGGCAGCGGCAGCGGCGCCGGCTCCGACCGATGCCGCCGCCAGGACGCGCAGGCCGAAGGGACCGTATGCGCCCAACCAGGCGGGCAGAGCACCGGCGGTGACCTCATCGGAGAGACCGGACAGCGCACGGTTCAATCCCGTGCCGGTCTGCAGGCGCTCGATGGCGACGCCGAGGTCACCGCCCGGGACGTCGATGACGATCCAGGCCACGACGGCCCCGACCGCGCCCATCGCACCGATCGCCGCGGCGGCCACGATCGACGATCGGGCGACGCGAGGTGAGCCGCCGCCCTGCTCGTGCACCCCCATCGTCGACCTCGGCGCGATCAACGAAGCCGGTGCCGCCGCGACCGCGGCGAGGACGCTCATGCCGAGTCTGGCCGCCGATGCCGCCGACGGGCGATCGATGGCGAAGTCGAAACTGACCTCCGGTGTCGCCTCGAACAGCGTCGCTAGACCGGCAACGAGGAGGAGCGCCATGCCTCCCATGGTCGGGACGTACCAGCCGAAGCCGTAGCCCACGCCGATGGCGGAGAGCGCGAGGACGAGACCCGTCCAGCCCGCACCGAGGAACACGACCACCAACACCACGGCCAGGACGACGAGATGCCCAGAAGACACGGCTGCTGTCGGCCGGGACTCAACCGGGACGACAGCGGTCATCGAGGTGGTGACGCCTGCGCGGCGCGGCCACACGAGGAGGCCGAGGCACGCCACGAGACCGGCGATGGACAGGAGCAGTGCCGCGCCGAACGCTCGCTGTGGGCCGAAGCGGAGCTGGATCTCCCGGACGCCCGTACCGGTGAGCCGGACGCCGACCTGGGCGTCGAGCTCGTGTATCTCGACGGACTCGCCGTCGACGGTCGCCCGCCAGCCCGGATCGTACGCGAGACCGGTCACGATCTCGGTTCCGCCCGCCGGGGCATCGATCGTGAGCACCAGCTCGGTCGAGGTCTGGGAGACGACGGTGACAGGGACGGCACCCTTCGGCTGCTCGGGCTCCGGGAACGCACTCTCGCGCAGGGCGACGCGGTCGAGCCGGATCGTCCCATCGGTCTCGAGCTCGTGTTCGCCGGCGGCGAGCTCGACCGGCTCGCACGACTCGAACGGTGCGACACCGGCCGCGTCCGGCAGCGCGATGGGCCGCATGGCCGCGGCTCGGCCATCGACGAGCACGCCGGAGACGCAACCGTCGGTGATCACGGTGTCGGGACCGAGGCTGAAGTTCCCGGTGGCGTCGAACGTCCTCGGCCGGTCGATGGTGAAGAGGCGCCGGAGGTCGGACTCGGTCGGCGGTCGGTCCGCACTCGTCTCGCGCTCGAAGACGAACGCGAGCGGTGTCTCCGCAAGGGCGGCGCCGAGCTCGGAGTCCTGCGAAGCCCGCCGGAAGAGATCGTCCGGCACCCGCCGCGCCGGTCGCAGGTCGAAACCCTCGATGTCGACCTCGGAATACCCGGGACCGTCGCCTCCGCTCCCGGCGACGGCGAGGATGCCGACGGTCACCTCGTTGGCCACGGTGCCGCCGAAGTCGATCGATGCCCGACCCTCGGTCAGCGAGAACGGTGTCGCCTCGCCATCGTCGATTCGTACATATCCCGACGTGACCTGGCGAGAGCCCTCGGCGCCGGTGATCGTCACCGAGCCGACCGGGCCCGGTTCACGGAGCAGAACCGACATCGAGTGCTCGGACGCGTCGGCGAAGGGCGGGACCCGCCACTGCGTCGACGTGTCGCCGTCGAACGCCTGGGACGGCCGGTACCAGGGTTCACGGAACGACTCGACCGTCGTCGAGACGAGGGAGGCATCGCGCATCCACGCGACCGTCTGGCTGGTCACCTCCGGGAACAGTGCGTCCGGTCGATCGAGCGACTGCGCCGAGAAGAGCGGCGCCGTGATGCTGGCGCCCGCGTTCGTCGCGCTCACCTGCCGACGCCCGTTCGTATCGGTCACGACCAGGGCCGCCCCGCCCTCGAGCGCCTCGATGAGGTCGTCGTCGGTGGACGCATCGACATATCGAATGGGCCAGTCGGTGTCGAGGAGGCCGAGCGCGCCGAGCCGGAACCACCCTTCGCCGTCACCGACCAACAATGTCTCGCCCGCGGGTGCCGATGCCCGGACCTGGTCGGCTCCCTGGACCTCGTAGATCTCGATCGGTCGGAGACGCTCCTCGTAGTCGAGGAATCCGCGTTCGACATCGTCGAACGGCAGCGTGGGGCCGCGGCTGGTGTTCTCCGACGTCTCGCCGAAGGTCGCGACGAGATCCAGCTCCGGATCGGTGCGCACGTCCTCGAACGCGACCGGCCGCGGGAGCGGCCCCTCCTCCCACACCAGATCGTTGCGCAGAACCACGAATCGCACGCCGAGCCGCCGCAGCACCGGGGCGAGCGTGTCGTTCCCCGACGCCGATTCCAGCTGGGTCTGGATCTCGTAGACGATGTCGGTCGTACTGGGCGTGCTCGTCGCGAAAACGGTCGGGACGACGAACGAACGGTGGAGGGACGCCTGGAAGATGTCGTCGCCCGGGTCACCCCAGCGATACCGAGCCGACGCTGTTCCCGGCAGGATCAACGCCGCGCCGCCACCCGGTTCGTCGTCCAGCCACTCGATGGACTCGGTCCAGTACTCGGGAACCTCGTCGAGCGTCGAGGGCGGGTAGAGATTCCCCGACCAGACCGGCCACGAGATCGTGCCGATGAGCACGAGAGCCGCGACGGGGACAGCACCCCTCACGAACCGGTTCGGCGTGAAGCTCCGGGCCCGGTCGACCGCCGCGCCGAACAGGAGGGCGACAGCGATCGCCCACGGCGCGGCGGCTTTCAAGGTCGATCGAAAGGCCGTCGACGATGGGCTCTCGTCGTACAACCATTCGACGAGGCGGCCCCATGGGCTCGGATCGTCGATCGGATGGATGCCGACGGTCAGCACCAGGCTGGCGAGGCCGATCAACGTGAAGTACCGAGCAGGGAGCCAGCCTCGACGGAAGAGGGTCGCGAGCGCGAGCATCGGCAACAGGATCGTCGCGGCGATCACGACCGGCGTGTCGAGCCACGCGGCGAGATTGGGCTTCGGGACGGTCAGGCCCGCGTCGAAGTAGACCTGCCAGTGACCCAATCCGCGGAAGGCCTCGGCCCACGATGTCGTCCTCGCGATGACTTCCGGCGTCTCGGTGATCTGCAGACGGCGTTCGAGCGATCCGCGACCGACCAACGTCCGGACCACGACGAACGACAAGCAGACCGCCGCGAGGGTGCCGGCCCTGACGACCCAGGCGCCGACCCGGCGCCAGGACGTCACCCGTTCGACGTGCACGAGAACGATCGCGAGCGGGAGAAGGAACGCCAGCACGTACGCGGTGGCCGGCATCTCGACCGGGGCCACGAGAAGGAGGGCGAGCGCGAAGATCGCGGCCCACCGCCACGGCTCCCGACCCGTGGCTCCGAAGACGAGTGAGCTGAAGATCCACGGTGCGACCGCGAAGACGGCATAGATCGGGCTGGGCAACAAGAGACCGAGGCCGACCGGGCTGAGAAGGTACGTCAGGCCCGCGACGAGATGCCAGAGACCGACCCGGGGCCGGTAGAAGCGGACCAGCTGGACCATCCCGGTGCCCGCCAGCGTGAAGAGCAACGCGTGCCAGAGCCGTTGTGCGAGCCAGGGCTCGGCCCCGAGCGACCGGGCGATCCCGAAGAACGCCGTCGGCAGCGGACTCCGATCCGTTCCGGCGACCCCACCCAGGCCGCCGGCCGTCTGCCAGATGCTCGGCAGCCGACGGAGCGTCTGGCTCGGGTCCCACGCGACCTCGAATCGGAAGTCGCCGACGTACTCGCCCGGCCGGTTGACGACCGTGATCGCGAGCGACAAGACCGCGAGCGAGAGGTTCAGGAACGCGAGCCGATGGCGCTCGAGAGCTGTCTCGGATGCCGCACGAACCCGATCGACGACCGCTGGTCGCGCGGCGGGCACTACGGCGATGTCATCTGGCACCAACACCTCGGCGGAACGTAGTCGGCGGCAGGGGCGCGGCGTCGCCCGGCACGGCTGCAGATGGTACTCCAGCGCCCGAGCCGGAGGACTTCGTGCCGTCTGCCCGACCGGCAGGGATACGGGAGCCGAAAACGCGGGCGAGACGATGGCCACCGGCCGAGGTCGAACAGATCTCGTGCACCGAATAGCTTCGGGGTATGGATCTGCCCGTCATGCCGCCGCTGAAGCCGATGCTCGCCAAGGCGACCCACGAGATACCCGACGTGGCGAAGGGCGAGCTCGCCTTCGAGCCCAAGTGGGACGGATTCCGCTGCATCGTCTTCCGCGACGGCGACGAGATCGAGCTCGGCAGCCGAAACGAGCGACCGTTCAACCGCTACTTCCCCGACATCCTCGATCCGTTGCGGGCATCTCTCCCCGACCGGTGCGTGGTCGACGGCGAGCTGATCGTCCGCATCGACGGCGAGCTCGACTTCGACGCGCTCGGCCAGCGAATCCATCCCGCGGACTCGCGGGTTCGGATGCTGGCCGAGCAGACCCCGGCGTCGTTCATCGCGTTCGACGTCCTGGCGGCCGGCGACCTCGATCTCACCGACGAGCCGTTCGCGGTCCGCCGCCAGCTCCTCGAGACGTTCGGCGAGCGCTTCGAGCCGCCCGTGCACCTCACGCCTTCGACCACCGATCCGGCCGTCGCCGCGGTGTGGTTCGACCGATTCGAGGGCGCCGGGCTCGATGGGTTGATGGCCAAACCGCTCGACGGTGTCTACGTGTCGGACAAGCGGGTGCAGATCAAGGTGAAACATCAGCGCACGGCCGATTGCGTCGTCGCCGGGTTCCGGATTCACAAGAGCGGCGACGGGGTCGGCTCGCTGATCCTCGGCCTGTACGACGACGTCGGCGACCTCCGCCATGTCGGCGTGGCGTCGAGCTTCCGAGCGGTCGATCGGGTCGCGCTGCTCGAGGAGATCGCACCGCTCCGGGAGGGCGCGCTCGATGACCACCCCTGGTCGGGATGGGCCGAGGCCGCCGCCGATCCGGCCACGAAGATGCCGGGCGCGGTCAGCCGGTGGAACAACCAGAAGGACCTCTCGTGGCTGCCGCTGCGTATCGAGCGGGTCGCAGAGGTGCGATACGAGCATGCGACGAACGGTCGGTTCCGCGGGACTACGCGCCTCTCTCGTTGGCGGCCCGATCGTGAACCGCCCAGCTGTTCGATCGACCAGCTCGTCCAGGCCGAGCCCATCGCGCTCGACGAGGTGCTCGGCGCCTAGGACGGCTTCTTGGCCCGGCTCGGCGCGACCCGAGGCGGCTCGTTCGGCATCTTCGGGTAGACCGGCGGCCATGGGGCGTCCATGAGCCCCGCGGCCATGTCGGCCGCCGACATCTCGAGCAGCGGTTCGAGCGACTGAGGCTCGTCGTTGATCGGGGCCCAGGGATCACCCTGTGAGCGGACCCGCTCGAGCACCACCGGCATCGTGAGATCGTCGGGGACGACGTCGCGTACTTCGTCCCACGCGATCGGCGTCGACACCTGGGCCCCGACTCTGGCCCGGACCGACCAGGCGCCGAAAACCGTCTTGTGCGGCGCGTTCTGGTTGAAGTCGATGAACACCCGCGCCCCACGCTCTTCCTTCCACCAGGCCGCCGTGAGCCGGTCGGGGTGACGACGTTCGAGCTCGCGTGCAACCGCAACCGCCGCGGCCCGCACCTCGTAGGAGTCCCACCGAGGCTGGAGCCGCGTGTAGACGTGAAGTCCGCGTGAACCGGTCGTCTTCACGAATGACCTGACCCCGACCTCGTCGAGGAGCTCCTTCGTGGCCAGCGCGGCTGCCCGTACGTGATCGAACGTGATCCCGGGCGACGGATCGAGATCGATCCGCAGCTCGTCGGTGTGGGCGGGATCGGTGGCCAGGTAGGGCCAGGGGTGAAAGCCGAGGCAGCCGAGGTTCACCGCCCACACGAGGTGCGAGAGATCGGACGCGACGAGTGCGTTCGATGTCGTGCCGTTCGGCGTCGACACGATGGTGGTCTCGAGCCAGTCGGGGGCGTTGTCGGGTACGCGCTTCTGGAAGAACGACTTGCCGGCCGCCCCGTCGGGGAACCGTTGCATCAGCGTCGGTCGGCCCCGCATCGTCCGCAGGATCGGTTCCTCGACCGCCTGGTAGTACTCGATCAGGTCGAGCTTGGTCTCGCCTCGTTTGGTGAAGAACACCTTGTCGGGGCTCGAGACGCGCACAGCGCGTCCATCGAGGTCGAGTGTGATCGCATCGCCGGCCATGTCAATCGGCCGGTGGTGCCAGCGTGCCGGTTGCGACGGCCTCGTCGAGCAGCGCCTTCGCGATCTGCCATAGCTCGGGGGAGGCATCGGCGATCGGCGAGTTGACCGCCCGGACACGGTCGACGGTTATGTCGTGTCGCTGCCACGACGACGACCCGCTGGCGAGGTTCAACAACAGGGGCTGGAGCCGGTCGCACGCGTATGCGAAGCGGCCCTCGGGAGTGACCCGTTGTTCGTACTCGTCCCAGAGCTCGCGCAAGGCCGCGCCCTCGCCGTTCGGGAGCAGCCCGAAGATCCGATCGGCCGCGGCCTGTTCCCGTTCGAGCTTCGATGCCGCCCCGGCCTCGTCGTAGATGTAGGTGTCGCCGGCATCGATCTCCACGATGTCGTGCACCAACAAGATGGTGATCACGCGGGCCAGATCGATCGGTTCGGTGGCGAGCGGCGCGAGCGTCATGGCGATCATGGCCAGATGCCACGAGTGCTCGGCGGTGTTCTCGCGTCGCGTGCCATCGACCAGGAGCGAGGCCCGGACCACGGTCTTCAGCCGATCGAGATCGAGGATGAACTCGAGCCGGTCGGCGATGTCGGGGTCGTGGGCAGCCGCGACCTCGACGATGCGTTGTCGGTCCATGGGCGGCGCCGGGTCGGCGAGGTCGAGCGACAGCAGCTGGACCCGTTTGGTCCCGCCGTCGGTGTCCTGCTCGCCGACCGGCCGGTACCCGAACCGACGGTGGAAACGTAGGGACGGGCCGTTGTGGGGCCGGACGTTCACCTCGGCGCAGACACGCCGGACGCCGAGCGCCCGGCCGTGATCGGCGAACGCCTGATAGAGCAGCCGGCCGACACCCGCGCGGCGCATCGACGGGTCGACGACGACCCGATCGACATACACGAAGTCGGTCCCGAAGCGGGTCGAGAACGTCCTCCAGTTCGGGCTGTCGTACTCGAGCGGGCCGTGCAGGCCGATCAGATATCCGGCGATCGCATCGTGGTGTTCGGCGACGGTGAACCAGCTCGCACGCTCGGCGAACCAGGCGAGGTCGTCTCGTCGGAGGGCGTTGACCGCTGGGATGGAAGCGTTGTTGATCTCGAGCAGCTGATCGAGATCCCGTGCCTCGACCGGACGGAGCCGCGAGGCGTTCATCGAGCGGCGAGCTGTTCGGCTCGCTCGGCCAGCCCGGGGGCGTTCAGCTCGCGGCAGAGGGCCGCGAAATCCGCCGTCGGGCCCCGCCATTCGAGCTCGTCGACCGACTCGAACGTCGGTGCGTCGAGCACGACGGTCGCGATGCGTCGGAACAACAGCGCGTCGTCGAGATGCTCGTGCAGCGTTGCCGCGAGCTTCGCGGCACCCCGCACCTCGACGTCCCAGTCTTCCGAAGATGCCGGGATCTGCTCGATGTGCCCGTAGCGGGCGAGCACCGTTGCGCTCGACTTGGCCCCCCAGCCCGGCAACCCCGGGAAACCGTCGGCGGAGTCGCCCACGAGGCCCAGGTAGTCGGCGATCGACTCGGGCGCGACCCCGAACTTGTCGACCACGGCCTCGTGGTCGATCCACTGTGCCTTGCGGCGGTCGTACTGGACGATGCGGCCGTCGCGGCGCACACTCTGACCCAAGTCCTTGTCGGGTGTGCAGATCACCGCCCGGTCGACCCTGGGGTCGGCGATGGCCTTCGCCGCGGCCGCGGCCAGGGCGTCGTCGGCCTCGTAGTCGACCATCGCGAACACCGTGAACCCGGCCGCGCCCATCGCTTCCTCGACCTCGGGGAACTGCGCGAGCAGATCGGGGTCGATGCCCGACCCGTCCTTGTACCCGTCGTAGAGATCGTTGCGGAACGACTCGATCACATGGTCGGTCGCGATGGCGACATGGGTGGCACCGTCGGCGACGAGGTCGAACAGGCTCCACAGCACGCCCCTGGTGGCGCCGTGACGAGGGTCGCGGTTGTTCGGGCCGTAGTGGTAGCGGAAGAGCTCGTAGGTCCCGTCGACCAGGTGCACATCCATCTCGACAGCGTGACACAACCGGCCTTCCCCGGGCAGAGTCTCGGCGGGTCTGGCATTTCGGGGCCCTCGTGGTGCACCGCTATGTTGCGCCGATGATCATCATCGCCGGAACAATCGACCTCGACCCCGATCGCCGCGACGAGGCGGTTGCCGCGTCGGTCCCGCTCCAGCAGGCCACCCGCGACGACGAACCGGGCTGTCTCGCCTACTGCTTCGCCGCCGACCCCTGCGTCGACGGCCGGCTCCAGGTCTACGAGCTCTGGGCAGACTCCAAGACCCTCGACGCCCACTTCCAGCACGAGAACTACTTCAACATGCGCGATGCGCTGCACCGGTTCGGTCTCCGAGGCGCCGACACCACCAAGTACCGCGTCGACGCCACGGACCCCGTCTACAAGGACGGTGTCGCGGCGGCAAGATTCTGGTCGGTCGAGGGCAGCTGACCGACGGGCGGGCCGAACGGCACGTTTGGCTGACGATCTCGTGCTCGCGCTGTACGATTCACCGCAACGAAGGAGCCGAACGATGAGTCTGTCGCCCGCCGAGATCGAGGCCAAGCAATTCGCTCTGGTACGGAAGGGATACGACCCGGCCGAGGTCGACGCGTTCCTCCGCCAGCTCGCGACCCGGGTCGCCGAGAGCGCGGCTGACTTCGGCCCGATCGGCGATCAGGTGGCCATGGTCCTCCAGACGGCCAACGAGACGGCGGCCGCGATCGTGGAGAAGGCCGAGGACGACGCCAGGGCTGCCAATGCCGACGCCGACCGACTCCGCGACGAGGCCGAACGTATTCGAGCCAGTGCACAGTCCGACGCCAACCACACGCTCGCGGATGCCGAGTCGTACGCGCAGACCACCAGAACCAGCGCCGACGAGTACTCGGTCAGTATCCGCAGCCAGACCGACGAGTACGCGGTCGGTGCACGGAGCCAGGCCGACGAGTACTCCGCTGTCACCCGAGCAACCGCCGACGAGCACAGCGAGCAGATCCGCTCGATCGCGAACGACGAGGCCACTGCCATCCGTGCCCAGGCCGAAGACGACGCCAACCGCCGCGCCCAGGCAGTCCTGGCCGCCACGCAGGATCGTCTCGACTCGCTGATCGCCACCGAGACGGCCATACGCGAGCGGGTCCAGTCGGTCGCCGCGGAGCTCCAGCGCATCGCGCAGCAGGTGGCGGGCACGACCGACGTCGTCGATCTCACCGCCAAGGCCGACCTCGAGGCTGCTCCGCCGGTGTCCGACGAGGGCGCGCCGCTGTCGCGAGTCGTGTGGGCCGCCGCCGGCGAGGCGCTGGCCCAACACAGCGAGAGCGAGCCCAGCCCCGCGGGCTGACCTCACCCCGGTGATGATCGGCACGGCCTGGGGTGCCGAGCGGCGTTTCCCGACCCAGCCAGGAGACCTGTCATGACATCGGTGATCGCAAGCGGTGCCCGTACCCCGATCGGAAAGCTCTCCGGGGGACTCGCGGGCTTCGCCGCCACCGATCTGGGTGGCGTGGCCATCGCGGCCGCGCTCGAGCGGGCATCGGTGGCCCCAGCCGACGTCGACTACGTCATCATGGGCCAGGTGCTCCAGGCGGGTGCCGGCCAGGCCACTGCGCGCCGAGCGGCGGCCGATGCCGACATCCCGCTCTCCGTACCGGCGACCACCATCAACAAGGTCTGCCTGTCCGGCATCAACGCCATCTACCTCGCCCACCGCATGATCGAGGCCGGCGACGCGGACATCGTCGTGGCCGGCGGCATGGAGTCGATGTCCAACGCGCCGTATCTGTTGCCAGGGGCCCGGGCCGGGTTCGGCGCCGGCGATCGGACGGTGGTCGACTCACTGTTCCACGATGGGCTCTTCTGTGCCCTCGAGAGCTGCCTGATGGGAGAGGGCACCGAGCGATACGCCGCCACGGCGGGACTCGAACGTGCACCTCAGGACGAACTGGCCGCGGCATCGCACGAGCGGGCCGCACGGGCGACGAAGGACGGAGTGCTCGCCGAGGAGATCGTCCCGGTCACCGTGCCCCAGCGGCGGGGCGAGCCGATCCTCGTCAGCGACGACGAAGGCATCCGCAGCGAGACGACGGCCGAGAGCCTCGGGCAGCTGCGGCCGGCCTTTGCCGACGCCGGCAACATCACCGCCGGCAACGCCAGTCAGATCTCCGACGGAGCCTCGGCCACAGTGGTGATGAGCGCGGCCCGGGCGGAAGCGTTCGGGCTCGATCCGCTGGGCGAGATCGTCGGCTACGGCCAGGTGGCGGGGCCAGATCCGTCGCTGCTCAGCCAGCCCTCGAACGCGATCGTGCGGGCCCTGGCCGGCACCGCGCTCTCGGTCGACGACATCGACCTGTTCGAGATCAACGAGGCCTTCGCGGCCGTTGCCGTGGCTTCGATGGCCGACCTCGGCGTGGCGGCCGATGTCGTCAACGTCAACGGCGGCGCCATCGCGCTGGGCCACCCGATCGGGGCCTCGGGGAACCGTCTGGTCCTCACGTTGTTGCACGAACTGCGCCGGCGGGGCGGTGGCCACGGTGCGGCGGCGCTCTGTGGGGGAGGCGGTCAGGGTGACGCGCTGATCGTGCGCACCCCCTGACCCTGTCCACCGTCGCTCACCTCGGCCCGCGGGCGGCGGTGCCACCGTCTTGAAAGACCGGCCGAGCTGTCACCACACCGGCCCGCGGGCGGTGGTGCCACCGTCTTGAAAGACCGGCCGAGCTGTCACCACACCGGCCCGCGGGCGGTGGTGCCACCGCGCGATGCCCTGCTTTGGTTACGGTTTCGTTACACTGCTGCCGGTCCGTAACACTCCTGCGGCTTCGTTCCCGGTTCAATGCGCAAACTCGCCCTCGCCCTCGTGATCCTGGCCGTCTCCGGCCTCATGGCCCCGCTGCGCGCCCAGGACTCGATCGAATCGGCCCGGGTCGAACAAGAGGAGATCCGGCGGGAGGCCGCTGCTGTCGCTTCCGAGCTCGACCTCCTCGCCGCCGACGACGCCGAGATCGCGGCG
>JAOTZB010000337.1 GCA_029861625.1 Acidimicrobiia bacterium | reverse complement strand
CCGTGAACTCGAGCGGTTCATCGCGCTCGCGTGACGAGTCAAACTGGCTTCCGTCGTCGAGCGTGCCGACGTAATGGACCGCAACCGTGTCACCGACATCGACGACACCGTCGGCAGAGGCGCCCGCGGCCACAGTCGTGGCGGTGTCGCCGGTGGCAGCCGTGGTAGACGTTTCGGGGGCTGCCGTCGTCGTCGTGTCGTTCGCGGTGTCGTCACCACCACACGCGGCCGCGACCAGAGCGAGCGCGATAACGAACACAGCGATTCGGAGGAAGGACATCGGGGGAGACTCCAAGGTTGAGTGAGCGCATCCTAGAAGGCGCCCGGGGTTGTGAGACCTCCATGCGATCGCTCACGGCGAGATCCGCGCATCTATGGTCGGTCGCACCAATCCGCAAAGGATCACGGTTTGGTTAGCGTACGAATGTCAACCGGCCGGGAGTACGCCCCGTGACTCGACCCACATCGATCCGGATCCTCATCGCCGTACTGGCGATGGCCGCAGCGGCGCCTGCGTGTGGTGGCGACGAAGCGGCGGACGATGGAGTCGCCACGCTTCAGGACGACACCGTCGTTGCAGGCAACGCGCCGCAGCGGGCGGAGATCGAAGACGCTGTGCTCGGCTTCACGCGATGCATGCGTGAGGAGGGCATTGAGGTTCCGGACATCCAGCTCGGTGCAGATGGTGCGCCGCAACTGGACCCGCAGCGCCTCCAGGACATCGACCTCGAGTCGCCCGAGTTCCAGGGTGCCCTCACCACTTGCATCGGGATCATCGCCGATGCCGGTGCGTTCGAGTTCGACTTCGATCCTGAGATCGAGGCCATCGTGCAAGACCAGCTCCAAGCGTTCGCAGAGTGCATGCGGGGCGAGGGCATCGAGGACTTTCCGGATCCCGAAGTCGGCGGATCCGGCCCTCCGTTCCCGCTGACGGCGTTCGCCAACCTCACGGACGAATCCTTCCAGACCGCACTCGAGACGTGCCAGCAAGAGACGGCGTTCTCCGAGCTCGAGGAATGAGGCGCGGCCTCGGCATCGTCGCCGCGGTCGTCGCGCTTGCGGCGATCGGTGTCGCCGGGTTCGTGTTTATCGACCGGTTCGGGGGTGACCAGGACGAGCCCTCCGTTACGACGGAATCCGAGGTGACCACGGTGCAGATCGTGCGCACCGACCTGGTCGAGCAGGACACCCTCGAGGGCACCGTGCGTTATCGCGACCCCGGCACCTTGATCGCATCAGGCGCCGGCACAATCACTGCGTTGCCCGCTGCCGGGACTTTGCTCGCTCGCGGTGATGCGGCGTACGAGCTCGACGGTGCGCCCGTCACCTTGATGTTCGGCGACCGCCCGCCGTGGCGACCGATCGAGGACGGTGTGTCCGACGGGCCCGATGTCGGCCAGCTCGAACGCAACCTGTGGGTGCTCGGCTTCGACGACGATTTCGCCATGGCCCTCGACGACGAGGTGGACGATGCGACGATCGGCGCCATCGAACGGTGGCAGGAGTCGCTCGGCAGGGAAGACGTCTCCGTAGTACTTCCCTCCGAGATCGTCATAGCCCCGCGACCGGTCCGTGTGGGCCAGCGCCTGGTCGACACCGGTGCCGTGATCGTCCCCGGCACGCGGCTCTACGAAACGTCGGCCACCAGCCACGAGGTGATCGTCCTGCTCGATGCGGATCGCCAGGACCTACTGACGACAGGCGACGACGTGACGATCGTCCTACCCGATGACACGGAGACGCCCGGAGTGGTGCGAGAAGTCGGCAAAGTGGTCGTCACCGTCGGTCAGGGCCCCGAGGCGAGGCGGGCGGTCGAAGTGCTCGTCGATCTGGTCGTGGAAGGCGCCGCCGGCCAGCTCGACGAAGCCCCGGTTGACGTCGAAGTGGTCACGAGCCGGGCGGAGGACGTCGTTGCTGTCCCGGTCGAGGCATTGCTCGCCTTGGCCGAGGGGGGTTATGCCGTCGAGGTCTCCGAGGCCGGCGCCACCCGGCTCGTCGCAGTCGAGATCGGCACATTCGCCGACGGCCTTGTCGCGGTGAGCGGCGACATCGCACCCGGCGACCTGGTCATCGTGGCCGGCTGAGCGATGCCGTCCGTTCTGAGGCTCGAAGAAGTCACCAAGGTCTACCCGGGGCCGCCCGAGGTCACCGCGCTCGTGGACATCGACCTCGCGATCGCTCCCGGCGAGCTGCTTGCCGTGATGGGTCCCTCGGGATCGGGGAAGTCAACGTTGCTCAACGTAATGGGTGCCCTCGATCGGGTCACTCGCGGAACGGTTGAGATCGACGCTGCCGACATCGCAACGTTGTCGGACCGGGAGCTGTCGGGGCTGCGCTCGCACAAGATCGGTTTCGTCTTCCAGGACTTCTTCCTCATCGAGGGGCTCGACGCAACGGCCAACGTCGCCGAAGGGCTCGTCTACCGAGGCATGCGCCGCCGTGAGCGCAGAGACAGAGCCGTTGCTGCGCTGGAGCGCGTGGGTCTGGGGCGCAGGCTCACCCATCGCCCCAACCAGCTCTCCGGCGGAGAGCGTCAGCGCGTTGCCATCGCCAGAGCGCTCGTCGGGGAACCGAGCATCGTGTTCGCCGACGAGCCGACCGGCAACCTCGACTCGCAAACCAGCGAGGAGATCGCCCACCTCTTCACATCCCTCAACGCCGAGGGCGCAACGATGGTTGTGATCACCCACGAGCACGACCTGGCTGCCCGCTTCCCGCGCATTGTCGAGCTTCAGGATGGGCGCGTGGTCGGAGACCGGGTGCGATGAGAAGCAGGCTGCGCCTCGGAGATCTGTTCGGGCTCGGCTTGCGCGGCCTGGCCGCCCGACCGGCGCGCGCGTTGCTCACGGCGATCGGTATCGCTATCGGGATCGCCGCCATCGTGAGCGTCATCGGCATCTCTGCGTCGGGGCGCGCCGATCTCATCGCAACGCTCGACCGGTTGGGCACGAACCTGCTGCGGGTGACTCCGGGGGGCGGCGTGCTCGGGACCGGGTCAGAAGTGCCCGAAGAGGCGCGGGTGATGGCGGAACGCATCGGCCCCGTCCAGTCCGCCACCCAGACGACTCAGGTAGAGGCGAGCGTCCGGCGCAACGATCTCATCGGGGAGCTCGAGACGGGCGGGATCGCGGTCCTCGCGGCCCGCCCCGATCTCTTGGATGAGCTGGGTGGAGGTGTGCGGACCGGGCGGTTCCTCGACAACGCCACGAGCCGCGTCCCCGCCGTCGTGCTCGGCTCGGTGTCCGCCCGGCGCCTCGGCATCACCGACCTCGACCCACGCCCCCGGGTGTTCCTCGACGGCACTTGGTTCACGGTGATCGGGATACTCGACCCGCTGGAGCTGCACCCGGACATCGAGAGGTCGGCGCTGATCGGATACCCGGTCGCCGACGTCCTGTTCGCAACGACCGAGTCGCCCTCGACCCTCTACGTGAGGGCAAGTCCCGACTTCCTCAACGACGTGGCCGAGGTCATCCCGGCCACCGTGAACCCGCAATCACCAGACGCCGTCGACGTGACCCGACCCTCCGATGCGCTGCAGGCGAGGAGGGCCGCCGACGAGGCATTGACCAACCTCCTCATCGGCCTGGGGGCCGTCGCCCTGCTCGTCGCTGGGGTGGCCATCGCCAACATCATGGTGATGTCGGTCCTGGAGCGCCGCACCGAGATCGGAGTCCGCAGAGCGCTGGGCGCCACCAGGCGTCACATCCGGGTGCAGTTTCTCTTCGAGTCGGTGCTGCTGTCGGGCATCGGTGGCGTGGCCGGCACCCTGCTCGGCGCTGCCATCACCGTCGCCTATGCCGCAAACCGCGACCTCACACTGGCGGTTCCACCCCAGGGTGTCGCCTTCAGCATCGGTGCCGCCCTCGTCGTCGGAGCGCTTGCCGGGCTCTACCCGGCGTGGCGAGCCGCCCGCATCCCCCCCGCCGAGGCAGTGCGGAAGTAGTAGTGGCCGAGGCTCTCGCTCGCCCTGCCCGATCCGGTATCGAGATCGGCTCGTTCGCAGGAGCACCGCCGACGACGCCTGCCGGCTTGGATTGGGTTGGCGCTGCTCGAGGCGAGCCAGGCAACCCCTATGCCGATCGCTCCTTGACGATGGCTGGGATGC
>JAOTZB010000336.1 GCA_029861625.1 Acidimicrobiia bacterium | reverse complement strand
CGGCCCAGCGCCGGCGGATGTCGACATCGACATCGGTGAGGGCCGCTGCGAGATCGTCCTGGGTCGAGTCGAGCAGATCGAGCATGTCGTCGCGCGCGCTCTGGTCGGCCAGGTCGTTCAGGGCCCGCTCGGACCGAATGAAGTCGGCGAGCGCGCTCCACACCGCGGGCGGGACCTCGACCTCCCAGGCGTCGACTGCCGCCGCGGCGGCCGAGTCGTACGCGGTCCGTTTCGCCAGGAGGTCGGCCTGGAACGTCGGTTCTGCCAGCGCCTCCTCGGCGGCGATGACCGCCGCGTCACCCGCGGGGAGGGCGTCGGGCTCGGCGATCAGGGCTGCGAGCTGTGCGTCGTCGACAGCACGTTCGAGGCTCGTGAGCTGGGCGAGAACGACGGCCAGGGCCGTCTCCGCGTCGACCGCGGCGCGGGCCGGGTCGTCGATGGCCAGGTCGAGCGCAGCAACCTGCGCGTCGGTGAGATCGGGGAGGAGGGCCGTACGGGCGAAGACTGCCGTCGCCCGTTCGAACGCGTTCGTTCCACCTCCGACATACCGCTGGACCTCGTCGACCGCGGCCAGGAAGAACCGTTTCGTGGCCATGACCGCCGCGGTCAGGGGTGCGCCGTCGATGGCGAGCGCGTCCGCCGCCTGCTCGGCCGCGATCAGGTGCGCCACGGCGTCGCCGCTGTGATCGGCGGCCTCCCGTTCACGGGCGATGGCACGAGCTCGGAGCTGGGCCGGCAACAAGTCGTCGAGCCGAACGTCGGCGGCGGTGTGCTCGGCGCTACCCAACATGTCCACGGCATCCGCGACGATGGTGTCGAGCGGCGGGGCGGCGATGGCGGCCCGGAGCCCGTCGAGCAGCTCCTGGTACGTCGTCGCCCACACGAGTCGATCCTCGGCCGCTCGTAGCCCGGCCGCCGCCTGCTCGACCAGCGCGCCCAGCGTCTCGACCGCCCGCTGTGCCTCGGCCACCCGTTCCTCGGCGTGACGGAGGTCGACCCGGAGACCGGCTTCCTCCACCAGCAGCGCCCGTAGCTCGGCCTCGAACGTGTCGGCGTCGGCGGGATTCGCGACCGCACCCAGCTTCTCGCGAACGGTGCGTTGTTGGTCCTGGACGAGCGCGAGCGCATCGCGTCCGGCGTCGACGTCTCTCATCGCGTCGAGGTCGTTTCGAGCGGCTGCCAGCGCAGCCGCGAGATCCTGGTGTCTTGCAGCAAACAGGTCGAGCTGCGTCGTCGCTCGGACTCGGAGATTCTCCGGCATGTCAGTTGCCTCCTGGTTGGATGCCGACCGTTCGCCGGGGCATGCCGGGGAACGACCTGCCGGCTTTCTGGTACTGGCGTCGGATCGCGCTGATGAGTGCGTGTTGATCGATCTGCCCGTGGCCGGCGGCGGCGCCGAACGCGGCATCGAGCACTGCGTTGCGCACGAGACCACCGGTGATCGGGTAGAGCTCGGCGAGCTGGTCTATGTCGACGTCGTCAGAGAGCGGTGCGCTGTCGGGCAGGTGCCCGTGCCACAGGCGGCGTCGTTCATCGGCCGAGGGCTCCTCGAACTCGACGATGACATCGATTCGCCGGACGAACGCCTCGTCGATGTTGCCTCGCAGGTTGGTGGCGAGGACCACCAGCCCGTCGAATCGGTCCATGCGCCCGAGCAGGTACGCCGTCTCGAGGTTGGCCCATCGGCCCTGAGCGTCGCTGCTGTCGGTGCGCCGTCCGAAGATCGCGTCCGCCTCGTCGAAGAACAGCACGGCCTGGCACCGCTCGGCCGCTGCGAACACTTCGGCGATGTTCTTCTCGGTCTCACCGAGCCACTTGCTCACGAGCGCGGAGAGGTCGACGACCAACAGATCGAGGCCGAGGTTCGCGGCGATGACCTCGGCGGCAAACGTCTTGCCGGTGCCGGGCGGTCCGGCCAGGAGCACCCTCGCACCTGCAGTGCCCCGCGCCGCGGCGAATCCCCATTCGTGGAGCACCCGGACCTGGCCGCGTACCCGATCGACGACGGATCCGAGCAGCTCGAGGCGGTCGTCGGACAAGACGAGGTCGTCCCAGTGAGCGGCGGGCTCGACCAGGCGAACGCTGGCAGGGAGCGTCACGTCGGTTCGATGCCGCACCTGTCGCACGATCTCGTCGACGGTGACCGCCGAGTTGGCGACAGTGGCAGCGGCCCGTGCATCTGCGACGGCGCGACTGGCTCGGACCTGGTCGACCCGCAACAGGCCCGCCAGCGTCGGCGCACCTCCGTTGAGCTCCGGCGCGAGATCCGACCACATCTGCACGCTCTCACCGAGCTGACGGGCGCCGAGCTCGATCGAGACGAGAGGTCGATCATCCATCGCCAGACCGACGACGGAGTCGACGCACACCACGACCGGCTCGGGATGGCGAGCCAACAGCGGCGTCTTCGACGCTCCGATGACGACCGGTATGGCCGAGCGAGCCACCGCATGGCACGACGCGAGAAGAGCGGACGGCCCGTCGATCGTCGCCGCTTCGAAAGCGACCCATGGCCGGTCGAGGGTCTCCAGCGCGCCGGCAACGACGGCAGCCAGCTCGCTCGGCGGCCGACTACTTGCTCCGGAGACGACCACCAGGCGGGGCTCACCTGCGATGGCACCGGCGAGCTGGGCCAGCGCCGGTGTGCGATTGGGCAGGGGGCGCACGACCGCAGGCGTCACCTCGTCGGGCCAGTGGTCGGCGCCCCGCAGCACGCTCCAGAGTCCCGGAGCCAGGCTGAGACTGCGTTCCGGCAAGGGCGCGCCCTCGACACCGACGACGACCTGATAGCGACGCAGCGGCCCGGACTCGAGCGCGAAACGAAGGTGATGACGACCCCGGTGATCGAGATCCAGGGCGGTTGCGATGCCCGCGAAGCACAACCGAGGTTCCCCCGAGGGATGCAACGTCCGCGCCAGATACGCGAGCGCCTCGTGTTCCTCCGGGAGCCCGGCGAGCAGCACGAGATCTCGCTCGAAGGCCGACAGGCCGAAGCCGCGGCAGAGCCGCTGCAGGGCAAGGCCGGTGGAACCGGGCTCACCTCGGAGGTCGTCTGCGAGGTCGCGGAGTGCGTCGGTCAGGGCCGGATCGTCGGCCAGCGTGGCGAGCCGGTCCACCAGCTCGCCGAGCGGGTGCGGCGCCGGGACGATGGCGGCGTCAGACATACCGGAACCTGACGATTGCTCCCCGCCACCAGACGAACCCGGGATCGAGATCGAGCCCGGCCACCCGCAGTCGCACGTCGACGTCGGCCAGGTCGAGCCGTACCTCGATCCAACCCGGTTCGACGTGCAACCTGGCGGGCCGGGCCCAGACCCACTCGAGGTTCGCGGGGTCGTCGTCGAGCCGCATCGCGAGCCAGGTGCGCATCGCGGCGACGATCTCGTCGAGCGCAGTGTCCACGGCGGGCGCAAGGTCGATCTGGAGCCGGTCGACGTCGTCGTCGGGCACGCCGCTCAGTGCCAGCACCGCGGGATCATCCAGCGGGGCACCACCGATGCGGGCTGCGAGGTGAGCGATGACCTCGGGGATCGGCGCCGAGCGGAACGACTGTCCGTCGTCGCCGATGGACGCCACGATGTCGAGTGCCTCGAAGACGTGGATCAGGAAGAACAGACCGCCGAAGCCGCTGACCGGCAGTTGCGGCACCTCGTGGACACCGAGATCCTCTCCTTGGTCTTCGGCCACCGAGCTTCGATCGAGGTCCTCGGCACGTGTGGTCGACTGCTCGGCGTCGACCGGGAGATCCGCGCGGGCCGGCGCGTCCGTCGGGCTCGACACGTCCGTGTCATGCACGCGGCCCCGCGGGCCGATGTGGCCCGAGGGTTCTTCGTGCTCGATACCGGCAGTCGACGGGCTCGCGCCGTCGCGGCGCGATGGGATGGGGAGGCGCTCGAAGGCAGCGGCGACGCCGGCCACCCGCGCGTGGTCACGGACCGCCCACGGTTCGCCAACGGCAAGGACGAGCGTTGCGAGGACACGACGGTCGACCTCGTCGGCTGCGTGCCAGGGCAGCCGCGCCGCGACGACGCGGCACGGTGCCGACAGGCCGGCGGGCGCATCGGCGATCGCGCCGACCGGCTCGTCCGGCTCGGCGGTGTCCGCGCCGACC
>JAOTZB010000053.1 GCA_029861625.1 Acidimicrobiia bacterium | reverse complement strand
CGTCTGGTGTCTCGACAGGTCACCTGGTGGCGACGTGTCGTTCGGCCAGTCGCTGGATGCGGTGGGTCCGAAGGCCATGGCTGGTCCCGTCGTACGTGCTCGGGCCCCGAGTATCGCAGACCCGTCCGCCCCCGGCGTATGCGGACGATTCCTCGCCTCGGCGGTCCGCGGGGCAGACTTGCGTCATGCGATGGTCCCGACGAGCGACGCCCGGCGAGCCGCTGGTCGACCAGCTGAAGGCTGCCCTCGCCGACGACCGTGTCCAGGCCGGCGAGGGTGCGAAACAGCTCTTCAGCCGGGACGCGTCGGTCATCGTCGGCGGTCGCGTCGGCGTGGTCTGCTTCCCGGAGACCACCGCCGAGGTCCAGGCCTGCGTGTGCGCGGCTCGGCGACACGGGCGGGCCTTCGTCGCACGCGGGGCCGGCACCGGCCTTGCCGGCGGCGCTGTTCCCTGCGACGACCCGGTCGTCATCGTGACGACCCGCATGAACCGGATCCTCGAGGTCGATGTCGACGCCCGGGTTGCCTGGGTCGAACCCGGCGTCGTCAATCTCGACCTCACGAGGCATCTCGCCGGCACCGGCCTCCACTTCGCTCCCGATCCGTCGAGCCAGCAGTCGTGCACGATCGGCGGCAACATCGCCAACAACTCCGGCGGGCCGCACTGCCTCGCGTACGGCGTCACGACCGAACACGTGCTGGCCCTCGAGGTCGTGTTGCCATCGGGTGAGGTGACCGTGCTGGGCGGGCTCGAACCCGACGCCGTCGGCTACGACTTGCGCGGTGCCTTCGTCGGCGGCGAGGGAACGCTCGGCATCGCCACGAGGATCGCGCTCCGGCTCACCGACAACCCGCCCGCGATCCGCACCATGTTGGTCGACTTCGCCGAGGTCGCCGACGCCGGGGCCCTGGTCAGCGCCATCATCGGCGCAGGTATCGTGCCGGCCGCGATCGAGATGATGGACCGGCGTTGCATCGAGGCGGTCGAGGCCTACGTGCATGCGGGTTACCCGACCGACGCGGCCGCCGTGCTCATCGTCGAGCTCGACGGACTGCCGGGAGGGGTCGCCCACGAGACGGCCATCGTCGAGGAGCTGGCCGCCGAGAACAACGCCCGGACCGTGCGGGTGGCCCAGGACGACGCCGAGCGCACGCTGATCTGGAAGGGACGCAAGACGGCGTTCGGGGCCATTGCCCGCATCAAGCCGAACTACTACCTGCACGACACGGTCATCCCGCGCACGAAGCTCGTCGAGGTGCTCGAGTCGGTCTACGAGATCGTCGACCGGTACGACCTGATCGTCGTGAACGTGTTCCACGCCGGCGACGGGAACCTGCACCCTCTGCTGGTCTTCGATCAGCGTGAACCGGGCGTGCTCGAACGGGTCCACCGGGCCGGAGCCGAGATCGTCGAGACATCCATGGCGGCAGGGGGCGCGCTCTCGGGCGAACACGGGATCGGCCTCGAGAAGCTGAAGTTCATGCACCTCATGTTCAGTCCCGACGACCTCGATGCCCAGGCCCGGCTACGGGCGGTCTTCGATCCCGAGCTCGTCGCCAACCCCGCCAAGGTGTTGCCGTCGGGCGCGAGCTGCGGCGACATCCAGGGCCTGGCCAAGATGCCGGACGGGGCCTGGGTATGACGCGACTGGCGGCTTTCGCCGACGAGATCGGCGCGACCGAACCGGTGTCGGTCGCGGGAGGCCGCACCAAGTGGGACCTCGGCGGCGCCGTCGATCCGGCGGCGAGGATCGTTCACGCGCCGAGCGGCGTGGTCGACCACGACCCGGCCGAGATGATCGTGGTGGTCGGCGCCGGCACGCCGCTGCACGAGCTCGACGAGGTCCTGGCCGCCCGTGGGCAGATGGTCACGCTCGACGGTCCGCCTGGCGCCACCGTCGGCGGCACGCTCATGAGTGGCATCAGCGGGCTCAGGCGCCGGACCCATGGTCCGGTGCGCAACGCGCTTCTCCAAGCCGACTACGTCTCGGCGGACGGCACCGTCATCACCGCCGGTGGACCGACCGTCAAGAACGTGAGCGGCTACGACCTGTGCCGGCTGCTCGTCGGCTCGCTCGGGACCATCGGCTTCGTCGGTGAGGTCCGGTTACGAACGCGGCCCCGGCCCGAGGTGTCACGGTGGTGCTCGGGTCCGGCCCGGCCCCACGATGTCGACGCAACGGTCTTCCGCCCCGCCGCACAGCTCTGGGACGGGACAACCTCCTGGGTCCTGCTCGAGGGATATCAGACCGATGTGGACGACCAGGCGGCTGCGCTCAGCGGGCTCGGGCTCGGGTCGGCCGACGGCCCCCCCGTCCTTCCTCCGCATCGCCACGTGATCGATCCTCGCCACATCGACGGCCTCGATGGCGCGTTCGTCGCCGAGGTCGGTGTCGGCATCGTGCACCGCCACGATTCACCGCAGCCACGCGCCGTCGATCCCCACATGCTCGAGCTCGGACGACGGGTCAAGGCCGAGTTCGACCCGACGGGACGCTGCAACCCGGGGCGAGATCCGTACCGATCGGCCGCCGCGGCCGTCCCGCCACCATGACGATCGATCTCGGTCTCGACCCCGACGAGCTGGCGACGTGCGTGTCGTGCGGCCTGTGCCTGCCGCACTGCCCGACCTTTCGCGTGACCGGCGACGAGATGCGGTCGCCCCGCGGCCGTATCGCGTTGATGCGAGCCGTCGAGACCGGGGCCATCGAGGCCGGCGACGAGTTCGTCGACGCCATGGACACATGCGTGCAGTGCCGGGGCTGCGAACCGGCGTGCCCCTCTTCGGTGCCGTTCGGCCGCCTGATGACCGACACCCGTGTGGCCCTCGCCGAGCAGACGTCCTACCAACCGTGGTGGCGAAGAATCGGCTATCGAACCCTCGGGAACCATCGGCTCCTCCTGGCCGGTTCGTCCCTGCTCGCCGTTGCGCAGCGCCTCCGTCTGGTGCCGTCCCGCCGCCTCGGTCTACCGGCCCGGCTGCCGATCCGCCGCCCCGCGCTGCGATCGAGCGGCTGCGATGTCGTGCTCTTCACCGGCTGCGTCATGGACGCCTGGATGCGCGACACCCATCTGGCGGTCCAGCGGGTCATCGAGTCCACCGGCGCCGGGGTGACGTTCCTGGGTGCAGAGGGCGCGTGCTGTGGCGCCCTCCACGACCATGCCGGCCTCGCCGACCAGGCCCATGCGCTCGCCGAGCGGGTCATCGCGGCCACCCCGCCCGACATTCCCGTGCTCCTGGACTCCGCCGGCTGCGGGGCCGCGATGAAGGATTACGGCCGACTACTGGGAACGCGTGACGCCGCAGCGTTCAGCAGCCGGGTTCTCGACGTGCACGAGTGGCTCGCCGCCGACATCGACCGGCTCCCGGAGCCGACCCGCGTGTTCGACGAACCGGTTGCAGTCCAGGACGCTTGTCATCTCCGCCACGTGCAGGGCGCCCACGATTCGGTTCGGACCGTGCTCGGCCGGTACGTCCCGATCGTCGAGCTGGCCGACGACGGTCTGTGCTGTGGCGCAGGCGGTGCCTACTCGGTGATGCAGCCCGAGCTCGCCGCGGCGATCCGCGAGCGCAAGGTCGGCTTCATCGATCGCTCGGGCGCCCGCACGGTCGCCAGCGCGAACCCCGGGTGTGCGATGCATCTCCAGGCCGCCGGGCTGTGTGTCCGTCATCCGCTCGAGATCGTCGACGCCGCCATGCGAGGGCTGCCGCTCGATTGAAGAGGCGGTGCGCGATGTGTGACAGATTGGCGCCATGGCAGTCTGCGCATTTCTCGGGTTGGGCAACATGGGGTTCCCCATGGCGGGGCATCTGGCCGCGGCCGGTCACGACGTGCGGGTGTTCAACCGCACCCGGGCCAAGGCCGATCGTTGGGCCGGACAACACGACGGTGTCGTGGCGGCGACACCCGCCGACGCTGCCGCCGGCGCCGACTTCGTCTTCGTCTGCGTCGGCGCCGACGACGATGTCCGTGAGGTGCTCTACGGCGACGACGGCGCGCTCGATGCCCTCGGTCCCGGCGCGGTGGTGGTCGACCACACCACGGCCTCGGCGACGCTGGCACTCGAGCTGGCCGACGCGTGTGCGGGTCGCGACATCGGCTTCGTCGACGGGCCGATCTCGGGCGGCCAGGCCGGCGCCGAGAACGGCGTGTTGAGCGTCATGTGCGGTGGCGATCGGGTCCATTTCGACGCCGCGGCCGAGGTGATGGACGCCTACGCCGGCACCATCACGCTCGTCGGGCCGGCCGGTTCGGGCCAGCAGACCAAGATGGTGAATCAGATCCTCTGCGCCGGGGCGATCCAGGGTGCGGCCGAGGCGCTGGCGTTCGGCATGCGAGCGGGGCTCGACATGGACAAGGTCCTGGCCGCCGTCACGAACGGGGCAGCCGGGTCCTGGTACCTGAGCAATCGAGGTCACACGATGGTGGCCGACGAGTTCGACTTCGGCTTCGCGGTCGACTGGATGGCAAAGGACCTGGGCCTGGTGCGTGAAGAAGCCGAGAAGCTCCACGCCGAGGTACCGCTCACCGAGCTGACGACGACATACCTGCGTCGGCGTCAAGGCGCCGGCGACAACCGGATGGACGCCACGTCGATCATCCGCGACTACCGCGAGAGCTGACGGGGCAATGACGGCGTCACCGGATTGCCGATCATGAGCGCCATCCCGATTCGTGTGCGACGCGTCAGCGGCGATGAGCCCTTCTCCTGACCTCGCCGGTCGGGTCGCGCTGGTGGCGGGCGGCACACGCGGCGCGGGTCGCGGCATCGCCGTCGAGCTCGGTGCAGCCGGCGCCACCGTCTACGTGACGGGGCGAACGACTCGCACGTCACCGTCTCCGATGCAACGCTCCGAGACCATCGAGGAGACGGCTGACCTCGTCGAGCAGGCCGGGGGCACGGGCGTTGCGATCAGGGTCGACCATTCCCGGGGCGACGAGGTTGCCGACCTCATGGCGGTGATCGCCGCCGACCACGGTCGACTCGACATACTCGTGAACGATGTCTGGGGTGGCGATCCGCTGACCCAGTGGAACGTCCCGTTCTGGGAGCACGACCTCGGTCACGGCCTCGCACTGCTCCACCAGGCGATCGACACCCACCTCATCACGAGCTGGCACGCGGCCCCACTCCTGAGGAAGAGCACGTCCGGGCTCATCGTCGAGGTGACCGACGGTGTCTCGGACCGGTACCGGCAGTCGTTGTTCTACGACCTGGCCAAGGCGTCGGTGATACGCATCGCCAAGGGACTCGCCGAAGACCTGCGCGACCACGAGGTCGCCGCCATTGCGATCAGCCCGGGATTCCTTCGTTCCGAAGCCGTGCTCGACCACTTCGGCGTGACAGCCGAGACCTGGCGAGACGCCATCACCACCGACCCGCACTTCGCGCAGTCCGAGTCGCCGCGCTACATCGGACGCGCCGTCGCCGCGCTCGCTGCCGACCCCGACAAGATGCAGGCGAGCGGCACCGCGACCGCGACCTGGGAGGTCGTCGAGCGGTACGGCTTCACCGACGTCGACGGCACCCGACCCGACTGGGGTCGTCACATGCGAACCGAGCTGGGTCTGGAGCCCTAGGGCCTTTCCCCCAACGCGGCGTCGAGGCTACGGTCGACACGCGGACAAGTCGATGGCAATCGTGGCGAACATGGAGGCGGTTCATGCGCAAGTCTCTCGCAACCGGGTTGATCACAACGCTGCTGACAGTCGGCCTGGCAGCGTCTCCAGCTGCGGCCGCCCCGCCTCTCGACGTGTCGATCACGGCCGACGAGGCGATCGGCGCCGGCGGCAACTTCGTCGCATCGGGCCCCGCCGTCACCGCCGGCCTGCTGTGTGGAACCGGCGTGACCACCAATGTGGTCGGTCCCGCCCACGGCGCAGCAACCTTGATCTTCAAGGTCGACAAGACCTTCGTCTGTGACGACGCCACGGGAACCTTCACCCTGCGCTTGAACGTGAGACTCGACACCACCACCAGTTTCACCACCGCCAACTGGCGTGTCGTCGCCGGCACCGGCGACTACACGGACCTGCGGGGCAACGGATCGCTGATCGGCACGCCGATCATCGCCGGCACATCGATAACCGACGACTACACCGGCAGGCTCCGATAGACCCGCCTGTCCGTCACCCTTCGGAGGGAAATGGGCGATCTCGCCCAGGAATCGCTGAAACTCGTTAACTCGCGCGCGAATTGGACGATGGACAGTGTGTGGGCAAACACATCTGGAACATCGCGCGCACCAGCGCCATCATCGTCTCTCTCGCCGGCTCGATCCTCGTCGCGGTCCCGTCGACCCCGGCGGCTGCGGTCAACCCCGACGGCGATCTCAGCATCGAGATCATGGCCGCACCCAATTTCGTGGTCGACTCCAACGTCGAGTCCCCGTCGAGCTACGGTCCCGGGGCTGCCTATCTCGGTGCAGAGGTCTGCAATACCGGCAGTGACGACCTGACCGACGTCATCGTCAACTTCGGCGACTTCGACCCGAACAACGATCTCGATCCGAGTGACAGCACGGTCGGCATCTATCCATCGCGGACCCATACCGGGTTGACGGGCACGTTCTCTCTCACCCACGAAGGCGGGACAGCCGACGCGACCCGCTACGTGAGCTCACTGGCCGCCGGCGAGTGCACGATGCAGTACTTCCTCGTCAGCTACCCGACGCTGGACGACGGTGGCAACTCGGTGACGCAGGGCTCGGGTCCAGACGATGACCTGTGGCTCGAATACGACGTGTGGGCATCGGCCATCGATCCGATCGACGGTGCGTTGCTGGCGGACCAGACCGAGATCGCCACCATGCGCAGCGAGATCTCGGCCATGGCCAACAAGATCTGGCCCAACACCGACTCGAAAGTCCCGCCCGAATACCTCGCTGCGTTCTCCGAGCAGCTGGGCTGGGCACCCGATCCCGACCCGACCGCGGGCGACCTCGCCTCGCTCCAGGGCATCTGGTACGACCTCGGGAACATCAACAAGGGTTTCGACAACGACGGCGACCTCGTCCCGGACTACAACGCCTGGATGCAACCGGTCGGCGATGCCGACCTGTTCAACGCAAGCTGTATGCGCCTGGTGCACAGCTACGGCGTGCTGATCGTGAAGCTCCAGGGTGGTGGCGAGCTCGTGGTCGCCTTCGAGGACCAGCTCTATTTCCAGGATCTGCCCAAGAACACGGGTGCAGTCGGACTCGTCTTCTACGAGTTCGCCGCCATCGGCACCGGCTGTACGTCGACCACGACCCCCTATCAGGAGGTGGCGTCGGGGTCCGACAACGAGAAGTTCAACGGCGACTACGGCAGGACCACCGGCAGCTTCACCGCGAGCGCGCCGGACGCCACATTCGACAAGACATCGAGCCCGGCTCAGGTCGCTTCCGGTGGCACGATCACCTACGACCTCGCGATGACGAACGACTCCACCACTGGCACGTTCGGCCTCACCCTCTACTCCATGCCGCCGGTGATCCAGGACACGATCCCCTCGGGAACCACCTATGTCCTCGGTAGTGCAGTCACCACCACGCAACCGACCGGCACCACGACCACGGTGCTGTACTACGACTCGAGCATCGCCACCTGGACCTCCACCGAACCCACGACCGCCTCCGATGTCACTGCGCTCCAGTGGTGGCTCGACGGCGACATCCCGATCGGCGAGACGTTCGCCGTCCAGTTCCAGGTGGACACCGCCCCCGCAGTCGGACAGATCGTCGTCGAGAACGAGGGCTGCGTCGGCATCGGAGGAGGCGGCTCGCTGCTCTGCGACGAGACCTTCACGTTCATCACCGGCACCAACACCATCGGCGACACCGTGTTCGCAGATGACGGTGGCACCACCGGCACGTCCGGCAACGGAGTGCAGGACGGCGACGAAGCCGGCATCGACAACATCACGCTCTCCCTCTACGTCGACGTCAACGGTGATGGTTTTCTCGATTCGGGCGACGTGCCGTGGACGACCACGGCCACGTCGGGCGGCGGGAGCTACAGCTTCCCGAATCTCCCCGACGGCAACTTCCTGGTCGTGGTCGACGACGACGACGCCGACATCTCCACGGGTTGGGGACCGACGACGGAGACCGCCACGTCGATCACGCTCGTGGGCGGCGACGATCTGACTGCCGACTTCGGATTCGCTCCAGCCCTCGTGATCGACAAGGTCCTGAACGGCACCAGCCCCGTGGCAGAGGGCGATCGGATCAGTTACACGATCGATCTCAACAACGACCTGTTCCCGACCGGGGGCGACCCGTGCGGACCCGAGTGCACACTCTGGTCCCTGGCCCTCGGGATCACCCCGTCGGACTTCGTCGACGCTGCGGCTGCGACGGGAGCCTCCGGGCCCGACGGTACGTCGGCCTCGTCCGACCTCACGACCGGCAACAAAGACGAGCTGTGGCTGACGGACTTCTCCTGGCCGGTCGGAGCCGGCACGATCTCGGCAGTCGATCTGGTCCTTCATGTCTCGCTCGCCGCTGCCCTGCTCGACGACGACCTCATCCAGGTCGAGGTCTACGACAGCGACACCGGTGGGACCCTCATCACGAGCGCGACCCTCGGCGCGGCCGACCTGAACCCACGGTTCAACTCTCCGGGCGAAGTGACGGTGTCGATGCCCGGCAGCTGGGACTGGACAAGCTTCGGCACCGCGGCACCGAGCGTGTTGCTCTTCACGGACAAACAGACCGCTCCCGACGCCACCCGCATCGACGTGGACGCTGTCGGATTCCGCCTCACCACCGACGGTTCGGCCTCCGGCTTCACCGCCGAGACAACCCTGAGCCCGCTGCCATTGACGGACTCATACGACCCGACCCAGCTCGAGCTCGTTTCCTCGAGCGTGCCGCCGAGCAACGTGGACACCTCCACCGGAACGATCACGTGGGACGACGTCGGGCCACTGAACGCCGGTGACAGCATCCAGATCGAGGTGACCTTCGACGTCATCAGCAGCACGACGGCCACCGCTGACTACACGGTCGACAACACGGCATCGTCGTTCACAGCGACATTCGCCAGTGGCAGCCCGGCCAACACCGGCACAGATACCGAGACCATCACCGTCCAGCCACGCGGAACCATCTCGGGCACGGTGTGGAGCGAGGCCGACACGGGCACGAACGGTTGGGTCGGCACGACCGGTATCGAGAGCGGCGTCGACTACGGCATCCCCGGCGTGACCGTCGACCTCTACGTCTGCGAAGTCACCGCAACCGGTCTGCCGGCTGCGCCAGGCACCCTCGGCAACAACGCGTGCGGCGATGGCGGGACCGGAACAGCGTGGTCGCTCCTCGCCACAACCACCTCCGACGCCAACGGCGACTACGGCTTCGAAGGTCTTGTCGACGGCATCTACTACGTCGACATCGACGAGACCACGTTGCCGTCCGGTGCGACGGCGACCGCCGAAGCCGATGCCGGACCGGGTACGGCAGGCGATGAGAACAACGCTGGCGCCACGTGCGGAACCTGTGACGGCATCTGGGGCACCATCGGCGCTACCGAGACCTCGGGTCTGTTCGACCTCATCGACACCGGAGGCGAGGACATCACGAGCGTCAGCTTCGGCTATACCACCGACCCGGCGGTCTACGGCACGCTGTGGGAGGACGTCGACGGCGACGGCATCCAAGCGAGCGGCGAAGGCCCGCTGGTCGGCTGGACGGTGACGGCGAGCGACGGCACGACCACCTACCCGACCACAACGGACGCGAACGGCGACTACGTGATCGACGGGCTCGCGGCCGGCGTTCCGTACACGATCTCGGTGACGAGCCCCGCCGGCGAGACCTGGACCGAGACCTTCGAGACCGACACCACGGTCGACAACTCCGCATCGGTCACCCTGGCGACGGGCGAGATCAACGGCTCGTGGGACTTCGCCTTCCAACAGACCGGTGCCAGCTCCATCGGCGACATGATCTACTGGGACTGGAACGGCAACGGCACCCAGGACGCCAGCGACGAGGGTGTGAGCGGAATCACTGTCGACCTCTATCGGGACGACGACGCCGACGGCATCGCCGATGTCTTCGTGGGCACAACCACGACCGCGAGCGATGGCACCTACTCCTTCGATCTGCTGGCCGGTGGTGACTACATCGTGGTCGTCGACGAGTCGGGCACGCTGCTGACCGCGGACCAGTCGGGTGATCCCGACGAGACTGGCGTGTGTGTGGCCTGTGACGGCCAGAGCACCGTCACGGTCGACGGAACGGCGTCGGACCTCGCCCAGGACTTCGGGTACCGGCCTGCCGGGGCGGGCTCCATCGGCGACACCGTGTACTACGACACCAACGGCGACGGCATCCAGGGTGGTACCGAGCTCGGCCTGGCGATCATCACCGTGGAGCTCTACGCCGACATGGACGGCGACGGCACCTACTTGCTCATCACAACTGCGACGACCGACGCTGACGGCCTCTACAGCTTCGAGGGATTGCCCGACGGCGACTACCGCGTCGTTGCCGACTCGGCCGACACGGACCTCCCCGACGACGGCGTCGGGAACCTCGTGGTGCCCGTCTCGTCTGACACCGTCGACGTCACGATCACCGGCGGAACGTCGATCGACACGGCCGACTTCGGCTACGCCGCACTCGGGTCCATCGGTGACACGGTTTTCGCCGACGACAACGGCAACGGCAGCCAGGACTTGAACGAGCCGGGATGGCTCGATGTGACCGTCGAAGCCTGGCAGGACACCACCAGTGACGGCAACTACGACACCCTCGTGGCGACCACGACCACCGACGCCAACGGCAACTACCTCTTCAGTGGCCTCCAGCCCGGCGACTACGAGATACGGGTCGACTCGAGCGACCCCGACCTCGGTGGCGCGCTCCAGACGGCCGATCCCGATCGGGATGGCGAGACCTGTACCGACGAGACATTCATCCTGCTCGCCGATGTCCCGTGCGACAGCGCCGACTCGGATATCACGATCGGCTATGGCACGAACTATCTCGGCGCCGACTTCGGCTATCAGCCATCCGGCGTGGTCGGTGACTTCATCTGGTTCGACTTCGACGGCGACGGTGTCCAGGACGCCGGAGAGTCCGGGATCGCCGGCGTCACGGTCACCATCACCGACGGGGTCGACACGTTCGTCACGACGACCGATCCGGACGGCTTCTACAGCTTCTCGAACCTCGCCGACGGCACGTGGACCGTATCGGTCGCCGTCCCGACCGGCATGACGTTCATCAGCGGCGCCGACAGTGTCGGTGTGGAAACGGCCGGCCTCGTCGACAGCGCGGTGGTGTTGTCGGGTGGTGCAATCACCAGCATCGACGGGGTGAGCTGCTCGGGCTGCGACCTCGACGTCGACATGGGCTTCGACCTCGCAGGCACACGGTTGTTGTCGGGCACGATCTGTTTCGACAGCGGCGCAACGCCGACCGGCGATTGCAGCGTGTCCACCGACTTCGTCGTGGGATACACAGTCTCGCTGTACGAGGACACCGACGCCGACGGCATCGGCGACCTGCTCGTCGGCACCACGACCACCGACGTCAACGGCGACTACTCCTTCGTCGCCATCCCCAATGGCGACTACTCGGTCTCGATTGCAACCAATGTTGCGCCGGTGGATTCGGCAACGCTGCTGACCTCGACCGGTGATACGCCCGCGTCAGCTGTCGTCGAGTACCCCGCGTCGGTCGTCCAGCACGTGAACGTGAACGGTGACGTCACCGACGTCGACTACTCGTTCGATCCGCCCGACCTCGACTTCGGCGATCTCCCGTCGACCTACCCCACCGAGCTCGCGAGCGGCGCCTACCACGAGATCAACGGCCTTTACCTCGGCAGCTCCATCGACGCCGAGACCGACGGCCAGCCGACGGCCGCCGCCGACGGTGACGACCTCGCCGGTCTCGCCGACGACGACGGTGTCACCTTCGACGCGTCGACCTGGACCGTGGGCACCGTCGCCGCCGGAGACGGCGGCTCCGTGACGGTCACTTCGACCGGAGTGGGCTATCTGGTCGGCTACCTCGACCTCAACGGCGACGGCGACTTCGCCGACGCCGGCGAGATGATCATCTCCCAGGCGGTGGGCGCGGGGTCGACGATCATCGACTTCGACCTGGGCACCGTCGTGCGCACCGGTGCGCTGCACTACGCGCGGTTCCGCCTCTTCGCCGAGCAGCCACTGTTCCCTTCGCTCGCCTACCAGGGCAGCGCCGTCGGTGGTGAGGTCGAGGACTACGGGATGGACCTCGCGTTCCTGCCCGTGACATTGACCCAATTCGCCTCACAGGAATACGACGGCAGGATCCATGTGACCTGGACCACCGCAACAGAGGTCGGCAACGTCGGCTTCAACGTCCTCGGTGAGATCGACGGCGAACTGGCGAGGCTCAACGACCAGATCATCACGAACGGCATCCCGGACTCGCTGGAGTCGCAGGACTACACGTTCTCCGCCGAGACGTCGGCGACCGTCCTCTACCTCGAGGACGTCGACGTCGAGGGTCACACCCTGCTCCACGGACCGTTCGAGGTCGGTGCCACGTGGGCTCCCGAGACCGGTCCCGAAGAGAAGCCCGACTGGACCGAGATCGGAGACGAGCGCTCGTCGAAGGACCAACGCCGCGTCGCCACGCTCCGCAAGAAGGCCGAAGCAACGAACTACGGGCAGCGCCTCGGCGTCGGCATCGCCGATCTCGCCGTCGACGAGACCGGGCCCCAGGTCGTCACCTACGAGGACCTCCGCGCCGCGGGCATCGACCTCAGCGGCGTGAGGTTGGCCGAGATCGCGGTCACCGAACAAGGCGTCCCGATCCCGATTCGCGTCACCTTGGCTCACAACAAGTTCGGACCCGGCTCGACGATCGAGTTCCACGGCGAAGCCCTCTCGACGCTGTACACCGATACGAACGTGTACCGCCTGCATCTCGACCGTCGTTTCGCCATCCGCGACTGGCCGGATGCCGAGAGCGAGTCGGCTCCACCGGAATCCGCTCAGCGCTCGACCGTCGAAGTGAACGTCGACCAGAACTACTCGCTGACGACCCCATCGGACGACCCCTGGTACGACGCCGCATACCTGTCCTTCGGTGCCGCACGTGGCCTCGAGCGCACGATCACGCTTCCCGAACTGATTCCCGGCCAGGAGCCCGAGACCCTCTCGGTCGAAGTCTGGGGCGTCACCTCCGACGGCAACGTGAACCCGGATCACCATGTCCAGGTCAGCCTCAATGGCACGCTGGTGGCCGACGAGTACTTCGACGGTGCCAACGTGCACCTCGTCGATGTCGAGCTTCCCCCTGGTCTCGCCGTCGCCGGCGACAACCTGTTGACGATCGACGCCATCGCCGACACCGGGGCCGCCTTCGACTACCAGGCACTGAACCGGTACTCGATCACCTACACCCAGCCGACGCGTCAGGAGCCGCCGGAAGCGGTGCGTCCGCAGATCGAGGTCCTCGGCTCGTTCGCTGACCTGCTCGGCGACCAGGTCGACTACCTGATCATCTCCCACCCTGACTTCATCGACGGGCTCACACCACTGGTCAGGTTCCATCTGGACCGCGGACTCTCGGTCAAGGTCGTCGATGTCGACGACATCTACGTCCAGTACGGACACGGTGTCTTCGACGCCAACGCCATCGACGAGTACATCGCCGACGCCCACCAGACGCTCGAGATGAGCTACGTGCTGTTGGTCGGAGGCGACACCATCGACTACCACAACGTCCTCGGGCTCGACTCCATCAGCTTCATCCCGAGCCTGTACGGAGACACGGGCGGCGGAGTGCGTCACGCACCGATCGACCCGGCCTACGCCGACACCGATGGCGACGGCGTGCCCGATCTTGCACTGGGGCGCTTCCCGGTCCGCAACACCTCCGAGCTCGGAGCACTCGTCGACAAGACGCTGAACTACGCCGAGGTCTCGGCCGGTTACGGGAACACGATGGTCGTCGCGGCCGATGCTACGAGCTCGCGTGACTTCGGTCCGGCTGCCGATGCCGCCATCGCGCCACTCGACGGCGACTGGGACATCGAGCGTGCCTATGTCGGTGCCGATGGCGTGGTGGATGCCCGATCGACGCTCATCGACTCCATCGAGACCGGGGTCGCGTGGACCTCGTACGTCGGGCACTCGGGTCCCAGCGGTTGGTCGAGCAGCCAGCTGTTCACGTCCACCGATGCGACCGCGCTCGACAACACCGACCGTCCCACGATCGTCGCGCAGTACGGCTGCTGGAACGCCTATCACGTCGATCCGCGGCAAACCGCGCTCGTGCACGATCTCGTCACGGGCGAACAGGGCGCCGCGGCGATGCTCGGAGCCACTACCCTCACCACGGCCCGGTCGGACCTCCTGCTCGCACGAGCAATGAGCGAGGCGCTGGCAGACAATCCGCCCACGATCGGTGCCGTTCTCATGACGGCAAAGACCGCGCTGGCGGCCGATCACACCGGTCTGGCCGATGTCCAGCTCGGGTGGACGCTCGAAGGCGATCCTGCACTCCCGCTCAACTGACCCCCACGATCTGCCGAAAGATCTCCATGGCCCCGGTTCTTCACGCATCAAGACGGACATCGTCTGCCCGCGACACCGTCGCGAGCCGGCGGGCATTCCTCACGCGTGCTGCGGCCGGCCTCGGCACGGCCTGGGTGACCCCGATCGTCGTGACGAGCATGACGGCCGGGGCCGCGGCGGCGTCGATTCTCGGTTGTCGAGTCGAGTTCGATGGGCTGTGCGCCGAGCTGACCCCCAACACGATCGCCTCGACGTGTGAACCTGCGGGCTGGGCCGGGGCCGCCGATTGCGTCGGCTCGCCGGTGTCCTGTTCGGTCGGGCCCGGCGGCGAGCTGATCCTGTCGTCGGCAACGTGCATGATCGTCGACGCCATTGCCGAGGACACCGGTCCGGCCGGTGCCGGATGCGTCACGCCCTCCGAGGTACTGCCCTCGCCGACGGTGACCCTCACGCCGAAGCTCGGCAACGTGATAGTCGTCGCCCGCGCCATCGTGGCCTGCTGACCGATCTCAGCCGCCGGGCTCTTCCCGAATCTCGTGTTGGGGACCGGCTGACCACCAGGCTTCGATCCTGGACTTGTGGCCCTCGGACTCGAATTGGACCTTGATGCCCGGCGACTCGGGCTCGATCTCGACGCCGAATCCGGGGTTCGGGGTGGCCCACAGCACCTGCACGCCGCTCGCCGAGAACGAGATGGCGGTACTTCCGCCCACGAGGTTGAATGTCAGCGTCTGGGCCGCCGGTGCAGGTGGCGGGGGCTCGGGGGTCGACGACGACTCGGGATCCGGCGTGGCCGCGGGCGGCGTCGGCGCT
>JAOTZB010000335.1 GCA_029861625.1 Acidimicrobiia bacterium | reverse complement strand
CGCATCGACCCACCGTGATCGAGGTCGACGGGGCCTACCACATGTGGTTCTGCCGTCGCCGGGTACGAGACTTCCGCGGCGGCGCGGGCGCGTACCGGATCGGCTACGCCCGATCGACCGACCTCCATCACTGGGAGCGAGACGACGCGAGTGCCGGCATCGACGTGTCGGAGTCGGGGTGGGACTCGACGATGATGGCCTACCCCTACGTCGTGAAGGTCGGCGACGACCACCTGATGTTCTACAACGGCAACGACTTCGGCCAGTCCGGCTTCGGCTGTGCCGTCCTGGAGTCGTCGTGAGGATCCCGTCGTTCCGGCTCCGGACCCAGCCCGATCGGCACGCCGCTCGTCTCACCCGGTGGTACCCGAGCCTCATCGAGGAGCTCGAGCGGCGCCGGCTGGCCGGCCGTTGGGCCGAGACCGCGACATCGGCACCTCCCCAGCAGGTCTGGGCCTACGCCGACCGGCACAGCATCAGGCCCGGTCACGGCTTCGACGTCAAGCTCTCGGCGGGTCCCTCGAAGTCGTCGGTGCGAGGTCGGCTGGAGATCGCCCGGATCGGCCACTACGGCCGATTCGACCGAACGACCGTCTGGCGCAGCGAACCCTTCGAGGTCGAGCCGTACCGCTTCCAGCGCAACGGCAACACCTCGCAGTTGCTCGACGTCACGGCCGCCGCGCTCGGCCAGCCGTGGATCACGTCGGTGCCGGTACGCGACACCCACGACTGGGTCTCGGGCTACCACGCGATCGACTTCGTCTCCGACGGGCATCGTGACGCCGACATCGGTTACGTGGTGGTCACCGGGACATCGCCGTCGCCCGACGTGCTCGTCAAGCTCGCCACCTCGACCTACCAGGCGTACAACCGCTGGGGCGGCCACTCGTTGTACGACATCTCGCCGACCGAGCCACGAGGACACATGGTGTCGTTCGACCGGCCGACGAGGTCCGAGTTCTACGAGTGGGAGTACTACTTCGTACGCTGGATCGAGGCACTCGCGGCCCGAGAGGGCTTCGGCGTCTCCTACGCCTCGAGCTTCGACATGTTCGCCGATCCCGAGGCGACGTTCTCGCCCAAGGTCCTCATCTCGGCCGGCCACGACGAGTACTGGACCCTCGAGGAGTTCGAGCGGGCCCATGAACGGATCTTCCAACGCGGTGGCAACACGCTCTTCCTCGGCGCGAACATGGCGTACTGGAAGGTCCGGTATGCGGACCTGAACGCACCGTCGACCAACGGCGGGCGTCAGATGATCTGTTACAAGTCGTCGACCGATCCGTACCCGGGTTCGGCGCCGGACCCTCGGCTCGCAACGTCGAGATTCCGTGACGGCGCACTCCATCCCGAGACGATGTTGATGGGCGTCGGCTACCAGAGCAACTTCAGGGAACGAGACGATGCGAGACCCGAGCTCCCGCTCCGCGTGGTCGACGCCGGTCACCCGTTCTTCGACGGCACCGGGTACACACCCGGCGACTCGTTGGGCGATCTCATCGGCCACGAGTGGGACAACCGAGACCCCGAGGCCGAGTACGCGCCGCCGGGCGAGGATCGATCACCGGGCGCCGATCGGCTCTGGGACGTCGACCGGTCGTGCATCCCCGAGCTCCCCGCGAGTCGGCTCCGCGTGCTGTGCTCGGGCGAGACCCGCGACCTCTTCGACCGTCCCGGACTCGCCGAGTCCGTCTACTTCGAGTCGCCGGCGGGCGCCAAGGTGTTCGCGGCCGGCACCATTCGTTGGAGCTGGGGCCTCGGGAAATCGCACTACCAGGACGAGCGATTCCGCATGTTCAACGAGAACATGGTGATGAACTTGCTCTCACCCCGACACAACGAGTAGTTGGGACATCCATGCCGGACAGTCAGCCGAAGGTGTCGGTCTCGATCATCACCTACAACCACGAGGACTACATCGCCGAGGCCATCGAGAGCATCCTCGGCCAGGAGACGTCGTTCCCCGTCGAGATCCTGGTCGGCGAGGATTGCAGCCCCGACGGCACGCGGCAGGTGATCGAGGAACTCCAACGGCAACATCCCGGCCGTATCACCCTTCGGGCCTACGACGAGAACGTGGGCGCCGGGCAGAACTACCTCGACGGGCTGGCCGGTGCCCGCGGCGAGTACATCGCCACCCTCGATGGTGACGATCACTGGGTGTCGCCCCACAAGCTGGCGAGACAGGTCGCACTCCTCGAAGCCAACCCCGAGCTGTCGATGTGTTTCCATGCCGTGATCGAATCCGACGGCACCGACGCCGCGATCGCCTACCCCCAGGAGCGGAAGTCGCGGTACGAGCTCCGCGATCTGGCCGAGTGGATCGGCATAAACCAGTCGAGCATCCTCCTGCGGGCCTCGGCTCGACCGGAGCCGATTCCCGACTGGTTCCGGGACTGCCCGTTCGGGGACTGGCCCACCTACGTGCTGTGGGCGCAGCGAGGGCCGATCGGCTACATCGACGAGGTCCTCGGGCTGCACCGGCTCCACGGGGGTGGCGTCTGGTCGTCGATGCGGGCCGACCGCGTCGCCGCACTCGAGAAGAACGTCTCGATGATCGGCACGCTCCTCGAACACGTCGCCGAGCCCGAGGAGCGCGACTGGTTCGTCGCCGTCCGCGCCCGACGCTTCTACGACATCGCGCACGAGCTGGTCGACGAGGGTCGACGCCGGGACGCGCGTGCATACGTCCGACGGGCATGGAGCGATACCGGCGTCTACGACCGACGGGTCTATCGGCTGGAACCGTTCAAGTTCGTGCTCAAGTACCTCTGCCCGCCGCTCGAGCGGTCCCTGCGGTCGCTCAAGCGGCGGCTCCGGCCCGGTTCGCCGCTCCGGGTGCCGCTCGACCCGGCCGACCTCGCAGCAATCGAGCGCGACGCGTTCCCTGTATCCGAGAGCGACCGCGCGGCGTCCGACGCGCCGTGACCGAGGCGCTCGGACCGAGCGGCGATGACGCGCAGCTCAGAGTCGTCGCCGTCACCTACAACAGCGCAGCATTGCTGCCCGATTTCTTCGCCGCGTTGGCCCCGGCTGTGACGGCTGTCGGCGGCGCAGAGGTCGTCATCGCCGACAATGCGTCGAACGACGGCTCCGCCGAGCTCGCCGCGCGGCTGTACCCGGGAGCAAGCGTGGTATCGGAGCCGTCGAATCGAGGGTACGCGGCCGGGATAAATGCCGCGCTCGCGGCTACCAGGTCGGGCGGTCCGATCGTGATCCTGAATCCCGATGTTCGACTCGAGCCCGACACCCTCGACAGGCTGGCTCGCGGCCTCCGTGACACCGGCGCCGGCATCGTCGTGCCGGTCATACGCGACGACGATGGCCACCTGGAGTGGTCGCTGCGCCGTGAACCGTCGGTGGTCCGAGCCTTCGGTGAGGCGCTGCTCGGGGGCGATCGTGCGGGCCGGCTCGGCGTCGGGGAGTACATCGCCGACGAGAGAGCCTACGAGCGCCGGACCCGGGCCGACTGGGCCACCGGTGCCGCCCTGATGATCTCGAGCGACTGTGCGGACGAGCTCGGGCGCTGGGACGAGTCGTTCTTCCTCTACTCCGAGGAGACCGACTACATGCTGCGAGCCCGCGATGCAGGTTTTCCCACCTGCCTCGTGCCCGACGCCCTCGTGCGCCATCTGGGTGGCGAGATGGGAACCTCTCCGTCGTTGTGGCGCCTGGTCGTCGAGAATCGCCTCCGACTCTTCCGCCGGCGCAACAGCACGCCGGCCACCGTCGGGTTCTACCTGGCGCTCGTCCTGAAGGAGCTGACGCGGTCCGCTCGGGGCGAGCGGACCGCACGTCAGGCGCTTCGAAATCTTCTCGGCCCATCGGGCCGACGCATGCTCCGCCGCCAGGAAGCCTGGTCGGCGGGCACGCCTCCGGACATCGGATCTACTGGACCTTGAGCTCGACGTAGACGGCCGACCACGCCCAACCTTTGCCTGTGCCGAGGTTGACGCTCGGGTCCGAGTCGTAGTTGTCGCGCCATTCGGTGATGTGTGCCTCCGGCTCGCGATCCATCTCGCGTCCGAGACGTGTCCAATTGGCACCGGCGGCCGGCACGGCGTCACGAGTGGCGTAGCCGAAGATGGCGTGGTGTCCACTGGTGGCGTCTTCCTGGGCCGGTGCCGCGGAACCGGTGAGCGTTCTCGACCCCCACCACCGCTTCGTGCTCTTCTCG
>JAOTZB010000334.1 GCA_029861625.1 Acidimicrobiia bacterium | reverse complement strand
CTGTTCGGCGATCCCGGTCTGGAAGTCGTTGCGGATGAAGATCGTGTTGCCCCGGCGCACCGCGAAGGTGTCGGTGCCGTCCTGGTCCCAATCGCCCACCAAAACCTCGTCGCCGGCCTTGCCGTATCCCAACACGACGTCGGCGATCCCGGTCGTGGTCGAGTTGCGGACGAAGAAGACGTTGCCCCGGCGCACCGCGAAGGTGTCCTGACCGTTGCCATCCCAGTCCCCGACGAAGGTCTCGTCGCCGGCCTTGCCGTATCCCAACACGACGTCGGCGTTGCCGCTCGTCGGGGTGTTTCTGAGGAAGAAGACATTGCCGCGCCGTACCCCGAACGTGTCAGTGCCGTTCGCGTTCCAATCACCGATGAAGATCTCGTCGTCGGCTTTGCCGAAGCTGGCCGTGCCCCGAGGATTGCCACGCTCGTCGACCAGCGTGAACAGGTTCCCGGCCCTCGACGCGAACCCGGTGTTGCCATCGCCGGTCCAATCCCCCGTCACCACCGTGTCACCGGGTCCGGCGAACACGAAGTGATAGTCGGCGGGACCGGACGCGATGGTGTTCGACACGAAGATCCGCGATCGCAATGCCGGCGCGACGGTTGACGCCGACCGCGATTGCCCCCCAGCCGTGGTGACCTTGACGTTGACCGACTGCGGTATCGATCTGTCGACCCCGTCCACGGTGAGCGACCGCACTGCCGCGGACCGGATCGGACCTGTTGCCGCGACGAACACTGTTGCTCGGCCAGCGACGGTGACCGTGTACGACGCGATCGGCGAGTCGTACACCGTGACCGTTGGCTCGTCGAACGAGACGGTGACTGTCGACCCTTCGTCGGCAGTCGGCGTCGAGATCGCCAACGCCGTCGGCACCCTCGGTGGCAACGACACGCCGCCGGCGAGATCAACCGCAGGAACACTGCCAGGACTTTCGTTGTCTCCGATGTTGGTGGTGTTGGCGAGGCCGAGCCGCCCATCGGCTCCGGATCCCCAGCACCGGACCGCTCCGGTATCCAGAATGGCGCAGGAATGACTGTCGCCGAGGGAGACGACGGTCGCGGTGCGGCCGGATCCGACCTGGACGGCTCCGGCGCTCGCAGGCGTTTCGTTGTCGCCGATCGTGACGACGTTCCCGTAACCGAGCTGACCCGCGCTGTTGAGCCCCCAGCACCCGACCGTGCCATCGTCGAACGCGGCACACGTGTGCGCGCTACCGGCGCTCAACGACTTCGTCGTCCGTGCAGCGCCCAGGTTCACGGCTCCACCGCTCGCCGGCGACTCGTTGTCGCCGATGCTGTTCGTGTTGCCATAGCCGAGCTGGCCGAAGAGGTTGCCTCCCCAGCAGAGCACAGTGCTGTTGTCCAACAACGCGCAGGTGTGCGCTCCTCCGGCGGTGATGGCGATGGCGGGCCGCCCGAGGTTTACCGGGCCGACCGTGTTCGGGGTTTCGTTGTCGCCGATGGTGGCGGTGTTGTTGTACCCGAGCCGACCGTCGGCACCGGTACCCCAACAACGCACCGAGAGATTGTCCAGAAGCGCACAGGTGTGGAAGGACCCCTTTGCGATCGCGGTCGCGGTGCGGCCGGGTCCGAGATCGACGGGCCCGGCGCTCGCGGGTGATTCGTTGTCACCGATGGCAGTGATGTTGCCGTACCCGAGGTCGCCGTTGCCGTTGGCTCCCCAGCACCGGACATCCCCGTTGTCGAGGATGGCGCACGTGCTCGACGTGCCAGCGGCAACAGCGGTCGCGGTCCGGCCGGGTCCGAGATCGACCGGGCCGACGCTGCCGGGCGTCTCGTTGTCGCCGATGCTGTTCGTGTTGCCATAGCCGAGCTGTCCGCTCCCGCCGGCTCCCCAACAGCGAACACTGCCGTTGTCGAGGACGGCACAGGTGTGATCGAAACCTGCGGTGATCGCCGTCGCGGTCCGGCCAGGTCCGAGATCGACGGGCCCGGCGGTTGCGGCTGACTCGTTGTCGCCGATGCTGTTCGTGTTGCCATACCCGAGCTGGCCCGCGCTGTTGAGTCCCCAGCAGCGGACGTTGCCGTCATCGAGAATGGCGCAGGTGTGCGCCGTCCCGAGAGCCAGTCGTCCGGACAACACGGACCCGAGCCCGGCTGGCGACTCGTTCTGCTCGGCCTCGGCAACCTCTCCGCCTCCGTCGGTGAGCTCTTGGGCTCGTGCCGGGGCTCCGACCACCGTCGCCGCGACGAGCACGATGGCTGCGCACGCGGCCAAAACTCGTCTCACGGCGCCTCCCCGGGTTGGTGCCTCCACTGGTAGCAAGCACGCATCCCGGCGAGAAGAGTCAAAGGTCAATTGTGGACGTCGCCGCCGTGAGTCGTCGTGTGGGCGCTCCGCGAGGCGGATTCAGCTCTTGGTGGCACGGACGAACGCCGAGAGGACCTTGCCATCGGCCGACCGAGCGGCATCGACATCGATCCCCTCGGCCTCGAGAAACTCCCGGGCGTCGTCGAGCGTGTACACGCGGGTTGGCTCGATTGTCACGTCGACGAAACCGGCGGCCGTCAACCCCGAGCGGTACTCGTCCTCTTCCAGAGCCCCGGCCACGCAGCCGATCCAGGCCTCGACATTCTCGCGGATCGTCGGGTCGATGTCGCCGCGGATGACGATGTCGGAGACCGCGAACCGGCCGCCCGGGCGCAGCACGCGGTATGCCTCTCGGAATACCTGGGACTTGTCGGCCGAGAGGTTGATGACGCAGTTCGAGATGATGACGTCGACGCTTTCGTCGGGCAGGGGCACGTCCTCGATGGTGCCCTTCAGGAACTCGACGTTCTCGACTCCGGCCTGGTGCTGGTTCTTCCGGGCGAGCTCGAGCATCTCGTCGGTCATGTCGAGCCCGTAGGCCTTGCCTGCGGGGCCGACGCGACGGGCCGAGAGCAAGACGTCGATACCACCGCCCGAACCGAGGTCGAGTACGACCTGTCCCTCCCCGAGGTCGGCCAGCGCGGTGGGGTTACCGCAGCCGAGCGAGGCGAGAGTGGCGCCCGCCGGTACGGCTTCTGACTGCTGGTCGGTATAGAGGTCGGTGGTGATGGGGTTGGCCTCGGGCGCGCTTGTCGTCGGCCCGCAACACCCGTCTGCCTGGTCGGAGTCGAGGACATCTCGAGCCAGAGTCCCGTAGCGCTCGGCGACCTTGTCCCGCAGCGCGTCGCCGCTCTGCAGGTCGGTGGATTCTTGTGCATCGTTCATGGCGTGGCCTTTCGGCTCCCGGGGGCGTAACCGTCGGCGCCGACGCAGCATTTCTCGGCCAGGAACGACAGCGGATCGCTCATCGCCGGAGGGTCGGCCCGATCTCAGGATATCGGCGCGGTGGCATGCCGAGGATGTCGTGAGAGCAAGAACGACGACTGCCCGCCAGAGGTTCGTCAACTCGGCCGGACCGCGAAAGCCCCGGTGCCGACGTGAGTCGCCGTGCTAACGCCTACCCATTCCGACATCGACGATGTACCGCTTGCCCTGGGTCCCGTGCTCGGCGATGTGAGCCAGCACATCGGGGACGGCGCCGAGCTCCACGGTCGCTCCCACGAGTCGACCGAGGTCGACGCGACCATCGAGATAGAGGGCGTTGCCGACCAGGAAATCCTGCCTCGTGAATCCGAACGTCGTGATCAGGTTGACCTCGCGCCGGACGAAGTCGCTCAGGTAGTCGTCGAACGAGATCGCCGTCGGGCCATCGCAGATTCCCATCAACATGGCGGTCCCGCCCGGGCGCGGCATGCGCACCATCGCGTCGAGACTCGCCGGGTGTCCCGCCGTCTCGAACGCGACGTCGACGCCATGGACAGTCTCGGCCAGGGCGGCGAGGCGTTCGGCAACGCCCGCCGGATCGAGGGAACGCGTATTCAGCGTGCCGTCGACCCAGGGCGTGGCCGCTTCCAGTTGGCCGTCGTCGACATCGGCCGCGACGATGGTCGTCGCCCCGAAGGCCCGGCACACCTGGCAGACCATGAGGCCGATACTGCCGATTCCACTGACCGCGACACGAGAACCACTGGTGACGCCGGCGCGCCTGACTGCGTGAACAGCGGCGGGAAGGGCCGAGCTCAACATCACCGCCTCGTCGACGGCCACATCGCCCGGTAGCGGAAAGATGTTGGCCTCGGGTGCGAGTGCGTACTCGGCAAATCCACCGTCGATGTCGATGCCGAGATG
>JAOTZB010000332.1 GCA_029861625.1 Acidimicrobiia bacterium | reverse complement strand
CTCGTCCTCGAGCCCGGGGAACGCGGGAGAGGTGACCCACGTGCGGGGCGCATGCACCATGTCGTCGCCGAGGAAACGGATCGAGAGCACCCTCCGGGTTCGCCCCGCGGTCCCGCCGGCGCGGTGGAGCGTGAGCATGTCGAAGCACACGGCATCGCCGGGCTCGAGGGACCAGCCGAGCACCGGGTACGTGTCGGGGTCGGCCTCGATGTCGGGCAGCTCGGCGAGTGATCCCTCCGCGAACCACTTGGCCTGTTCGTCGAGGAACGACCGCGGCATGTACCAGGGGCCGAGGTGGGAGCCCGCGACGAGCTCGAGCGTGGAGGATCGGTCGACCGAATCCACCGGGATCCACATGCTCACGTTCTGACGGCCCTCGACGTTGTAGTAGGGCTGGTCCTGATGCCAGGGGGTGTGTTGCCGCGTGTCCGGCTCGCGCACGAGGACGTGGTCGTGATACAGCCGCACGGTGTCGGACCCCATGAGCTCGCCGGCGATCTCCGCCGCTGCAGTCGAGCGGATGAACCGTTCCATCTCGGGGATGCGCTGCCACGAGCAGAAGTCCTCGATGAAGGCGCCGTCGGACTCGTGGCTCGCTCGTTTGGCCCGTGGCGACAGCGACGCGCAGTTCGCGTCGATCGCGGCGCGGGCCAGGTCCATCTCGCGTTGCGAGAATGCGCCTCGGATGCACACCGCGCCGTCCTGCCGGTAGTCGCCCTCGATCCTCATGCGCCCTCGTTCATGGGGATCCGGACCCCGCGTTCGGCGGCGACCTCGCTCGCGCGCTCGTAGCCGGCATCGACATGACGGATCACGCCGGACCCCGGGTCGTTGGTCAGGACGCGTTCCAGCTTCTGGGCGGCCAGGTCGGTGCCGTCGGCAACACTGACCTGTCCGGCGTGGATGGAGCGACCGATACCGACGCCGCCACCGTGATGGATGCTGACCCAGGTGGCGCCCGACGAGGTGTTGAGCATGGCGTTCAGCAGCGGCCAGTCGGCGATTGCGTCGGAACCGTCGATCATGCCCTCGGTCTCCCGGTAGGGCGAGGCGACGGAGCCGGAATCGAGGTGGTCGCGGCCGATGGCCACCGGGGCCGACAGCTCACCGTTCGCGACCATCTCGTTGAAGCGGAGGCCGAGGCGGTGCCGTTCGCCGTAGCCCAGCCAGCAGATCCGCGCCGGCAGGCCCTGGAACTCGACCCGGTCGGCCGCCATGCGGATCCAACGCGCCAACGACTCGTCGTCGGGGAACTCCTCCAGGACGGCCCGGTCGGTGGCGGCGATGTCGGCCGGGTCGCCCGAGAGCGCGGCCCAGCGGAACGGCCCTTTTCCCTCGCAGAACAGGGGGCGGACGTACGCGGGGACGAAACCGGGATAGTCCATTGCCCGCTCGTAACCGTGCAGCTGGGCTTCGGCGCGGAGCGAGTTCCCGTAGTCGAAGACCTCGGCGCCCGCGTCCATGAATCCGACCATGGCCGCGCAGTGGACGGCCATGGCCGCCCGCGATCGGCGGATGTACTCGTCGGGATCGTTGACCCGCAGCTCGGCGGCCGCCTCGTCCGAGAGGTCGTTCGGCCAGTAGGTCATCGGGTCGTGGGCCGACGTCTGATCGGTGACGATATCGATGTCGGCGCCTTGTTCGAGCAGCTGCGGGAACACGTCCGCGGCGTTGCCCCTGACGCCGATGCTCACCGCTCGACGTTCGGCCCTGGCGTCGGCGGCGAGCGTGACGGCGTGATCGAGATCGTCGGCCTGGATGTCGAGGTAGCGGGTCGCGAGGCGGCGATCGATGCTGCGCTGATCCACGTCGACGCACAACGCCACACCCCCGTTCATGGTGATGGCCAGCGGTTGGGCGCCGCCCATGCCCCCGAGCCCGGCGGTCAGGGTGACGGTGCCGGCGAGGGTGTCACCGAAACGCTTGCGGGCAATCGCCGCAAAGGTCTCGTAGGTCCCCTGGAGAATCCCCTGCGTGCCGATGTAGATCCAGGAACCGGCCGTCATCTGGCCGTACATCGTCAGCTCCATGCGCTCGAGTCGCCGGAATTCGTCCCAGTCGGCCCAGTCCGGGACGAGGTTCGAGTTGGCGATGATCGCCCGCGGCGCCCACTCGTGGGTCCGGAAGACACCGACCGGTTTGCCCGACTGGACGAGCATCGTCTCGTCGGATTCGAGGCGTCGGAGCGTGTTCGTGATGGCGTCGAACGCGGCCCACGAGCGAGCAGCCCGGCCGGTTCCGCCGTACACGACGAGCTCGTCGGGGTTCTCGGCGTTCGCCGGGTCGAGATTGTTGTGGAACATGCGCAGCACGGCTTCTTGTTGCCACCCCTTGCAGCTGAGCGTCGATCCGGTTGCGGCCCGGACGACTCGTGCACCTGTGGTTGACATCACGACCTCCTGGACATGGCCGGTTCGGCCCAGAGCGGGTTGTTCATCGCAGCGGCCCGACGGCGTCCTCGACGGCAGCCACGATGCTGCCGTCGGCGACGCGCTGGGCTGCGGCCGTGAGCTCGGGGCCGAGCCAGCGGTCGGGTCCGAGGCCTTCGACGCCGCTGCGCAACGCCCCGATCGCGGCAGCGGTTCCCGCCGCCGGCTCCGGCTCGCGGAGCTCGATCGCTCGACATGCGCAGACGAGCTCGATGGTCAGTATCCGCTCCAGGTTGGCGATCATCATCCGCAGCTTGCGGCTCGCGCCCCACCCCATCGACACGTGGTCTTCCTGCATTGCGCTGGTCGCGATGGTGTCGACGCTCGCCGGGGTGGCGAGCCGACGGTTCTCGGCCACCATCGCCGCCTGGGTGTAGTGGCCGAGCATCATTCCCGAGTCGATGCCGGGGTCGTTGGCGAGAAAGGGCGGCAGACCGTTCGATCGGGTGGGGTCGAGCAGGCGGTCGGTGCGGCGTTCGGCGAGCGCACCGATGTCGGCGACGACGAGGGAGAGACTGTCGGCGGTGTGGGCGAGCGGCGCACCGTGGAAGTTGCCACAGGACTCGACGCGTCCGTCGGGCAGGATCATGGGGTTGTCGATGGCGGCCATCAGTTCGCGACCCGCGATGAGCTCTGCGTGCGTGACGACATCGCGGAACGAGCCGTGCACCGCCGGGGAGCAGCGCAGGGAGTATGCGTCCTGCACCCGATCGTCGTTACGTCGGTGGCTGGCGACGATGGCGGAGTCGGCGAGGATGCTTCGGAGATTGGCCGCGCTGTCGGCCTGCCCGAGCTGCGGGCGCAGCGCCTGGAGGTCGGCCGCGAACACACGATCCGTACCGAGGAGGGCTTCGACCGTCGCGGCGGCTGCGAGGTCGGCGACCGTGGCGAGGCGTCGAAGATCGTCGAGGGCGAGTACGAGCATGCCGAGCATGCCATCGGTGCCGTTGATGAGAGCGAGCCCCTCCTTGGGGCGGAGCGTCAGCGCCTCGATTCCAGCCTCGTCGAGCGCGCCCGCGGCCGGAATCTCGCGTCCGCTGTCGTCGATCACGCTGCCCTCGCCGATGAGGCACAGCGCACAGTGCGCCAGGGGGGCGAGATCGCCGCTGGCTCCGAGCGATCCGTGCTCGGGCACGAGGGGAGTCAGCCCCGCGTTGAGCACGGCGACCATGCGCTCGACCACGACGGCCCGCACGCCGGAGTACCCCATGCTCAGGCTTCTCGCCCGGAGCGCCATCATGGCCCTGACGACCTCTCGCTCGACCGGGGGGCCCATTCCGGCCGCGTGGGAACGCAAGAGCGCGACCTGGAGCTCGGCGGAGCGGTCGGGGGGAATCGGGGTGTTGGCCAGTGCCCCGAAGCCGGTCGTGACGCCGTACACCGACTCGCCCCGATCGAGGATCCGGTCGACGACAGATGACGTCGCGGCGATCGCTGTGCGGGCCTCGTCGGACAGGGCAAGGGGTTCGTCATGGCGGGCGATCGCGACGACATCGGCCGCCGCGAGGCCCTGGGTCGAGAGGGTGACCGTCATCTGGGTGGAGTCCTCCGGAGTTCGCCCGAGACAGGATTCCTACCAGCTCGCGTCCGGTCGGGCGACCGGTCGGCCCGGGTCGCCCTGGTCGAAGACGACTATGTTTGGTTCTCACCCTGTCCGCCGGGCGAAACCCCCGTGGAGGATGTCGATGAGACGTCGATTCAATTGCCGGTTCGCGTTGGTAGTCGCAGGAGTCGTCTCGTTGGTCGTTCCGGCCGCGGCCAC
>JAOTZB010000333.1 GCA_029861625.1 Acidimicrobiia bacterium | reverse complement strand
CACCCGGGGCATCGGGGAACGTGCCGACCGAGGACGTCGTGCACCTCGTCGAGGCGATCGGGTTCGAGACCGGCATCGATCTCGAGGCGCTGATCGACGTCGCGAAGCTGGCCGAGGAGATCGTCGGCCGTGAGCTCCCCGGCCAGGTCATGAAGGCCGGCCCGAGGACCCGCACGGTCCGGCGCTAGTCGCGCGGTCGGCGTTCGCCGACGCCGCTTGCCCGGTCAGCCCAACAACACGACCTCGCCCGGGAGCACGTTCGACGCCCGCAGGTCGGCATCGATCTCGAGCAGGTTGCCGGAGAGCGGCTCGTGGATCCAGAGCCGGTTCGAGCTGGCCCAGGCCACCAGCCTGCTGTCGCTCGACCACGACGCTCGCTCGCTGCCGAATGCCGGCGGATCGAGCGTGACGACGTCGCCGGACGCGAAGTCGACCACCTGGAGGAAGGCCGTGTCGCCACGAAACCGCGATTCCGGGTCGACGACCTGGAAGAGCCACCGATCGTCGGGCGACAGGAACGAACGCGACAGCGGCTCGATGTCGGCGTCGATCTCCTCCCTGCTCGTCTGGCTCCGGACGAGCCATGGCCCGCATATCGCCTGGGGCGAGCACTCCCAGGTCACGAGTGACCGAGCGCCGACTCCGACCAGCCGACCCTGGCTCCACGGCAACAAGAAGGCCGTGTCGCCGACGTGGGCTCCGCGGACGACGTCGTGGACCGCCACGACTCCTGCCGCAGTTCCGCCGGCGAGGACGTAGTCCTCGCGCACCGGGGTCGACGGGACGAGGAGCTCGCCGTCGGGGCGGCGGGCGCTGATCACCGCGGTCGGCTGGACGGGCTCGAGGTCCAGCTCGACGAGCCAGACGGCGCCTCGGTCGTCGAATGGCCACGCCAGGAGGGCGTCGGCCGACCCGAGCTCCACCATCGCGTCCGCGGTCCGGGCGAACGCCGTGCGGTCGTCGATGTAGACGAATGCGTCACCGACCGCCGCCATGGTCGGGAGCGGCTCGACCTCCGGCGGTGTGGCCGAGACCGGGATCAGCTCGGTCGAGCCGTCGGCGAGATCGGTGAGGTGGATCCCGGCGCGATCTCGCCACGCGAGCGTGTGGCCGGGGCCGGCGTCGAGTCGGCCCGCGACGTCGGCGAAGGCTACGACGGGCGCGCTCGGCTCCGGTCCGCCCCCGTTCGCGGTGCCGCCATCGGCAACGGGCCCGTCGGGACCAGCGAGCGACCCGGCGCCGTCCCCATCGGGCTCGTCGGGACCTGCGAGCGACCCGGCGCCGTCCCCATCGGGCTCGTCGGGACCAGCGAGCGACCCGGCGCCGTCCCCATCGGGCTCATCGGGACCAGCGAGCGACCCGGCGCCGTCCCCATCGGGCTCGTCGGTCGTGATGACGAGGTTCAGGACGAGGAGCCCGACGATGAGGCTGCCGACGATGCCGAACACGACGCCCACTCGGCGGTTCGCCCTGGCGGCGATGGCTCGCTCGGCCGGCGAGCCGAGATCGAGGTCGAACGAGCCCGCCTCGTCGTGGAGCTGTTGACCGCAGGTATGGCAGTAGCGGTCGCCCCAACGCGCCGGCTCGCCACAGGCGGGGCAGTTGTTCTCCACACGCCGAGCCTACGGTGCGGCCCCGGCGGGGTTGTCGTCACCATGGCCGACCTCGGGCTCGACCCCGACACCGCTGCGCTCGAGATAGGCAGGATTCGCGACCCGGAGCTTGTCGATCACCGCTGCTCGGACGACCGCTGTGACATCGACGAGCCGGTCGTCGAGCTCACCCGAACGGATGGCGGCCGCCAGCTCGACGTCGTCGCCGAAACCGAGCGAGCCCAGTCGCTCCGCGTGCGCGATCGCCTGGGCCGGACCGAGCACGAGCTCGCGCTGTGCCGTGGCCAAGACATTGGCGGTCACGCGACACAAGAATGCGAGCCGGCCGTCGACCGACGCTGCCAGCTCTCCTTCGATGAACTCTCGCGCCGCCTCGACGAGCTCGGCGGCAGTCGGTGTGTCGTGCGGCTGTCCGTGGGTCATGTCACCAGCTCCAGTAGATCGAGCTCGTTCTCGCAGACGCGACGACCGATCGCAGCAAGCTCGACGGATCGATGGCGGCCTTGGCGGTGGGCCTCGGACTGTGTGATGCAGATGAGGCCCCAGCGCAGCGTGCCGAACGTCTCCCACCATCGGAGGTGGGCAGGATCGACGGCGACGCCCGACGCCGTCTCGTAGGCGTCGAGCAGCTCGTCGTAGCGACCGACGCCGGCGACCGGCTCGCTCCCACCGAACCGCCACGCGTTCACACAGAGCCAGCCGAGATCCTCGATCGGGTCACCGACGTGGGCAAGCTCCCAGTCGAGCACGGCCGCGAGCCCGGATCCGTCGACGATCAGGTTCCCGAGACGGAAATCGCCGTGCACCAGACCACGGCGCACCGAGGGCGGCCGCCGATCGGCGAGCCAACGGAATGCCAGCTCGAAGGCCGGGTGCGGATGCCCGTAGCCGTCCATGAGGTCGCGCCAGTCGAGGAGGATGTCGTCGCTCTCGGGCAGCTCGATCGACGTGCAGTCGATGCGGTGAATCGCGGCCAGGGCTGCCGCGCACTGGACGGTGAGCACGCTCCTTGCGTCTCGGTACTCCTCGTCGCGGAGAATCCGGCGGGCGATCGTCTCGCCCTCGACATGTTCGGTGACCAACCACGGCCCGCCGATGCCGTCGTCGTCGCCGTGGTCGACGAGCGCCGGGACCGGTGCACCCGCTCGGGCCGCGACCCGCAAGATGGCCGCCTGCGCCGCGACACCGACCGCCCGTTCTGTCCCGCCGGGGCGCTCTCGCTGGAGCACGAGCCGGCGGGCAGGCAGATCGTCGCCGGTCGCAGTGAACGTGAACGTCTGCCGTGACGCGCCGCCCGAGAGCTGGCGCACATCGGCGACCTCCGCGAGGTCGAGCGCGCGGCAGAGAGCATCGGCGAGAGGTCGTGTGTCGTCGGAGGAATCGTGGGCCATCGAAGGCGCCATTGTCACAGCCGACATCACCACCGAGGAATTAGAGCGCTCGAACGCGGTCATCCACCGTACGTCGTCGAGTACCACGGAAGACCCCGAATCACAACGTTACGAAGATCTGCAACAGACCCTTCATGTCCGGTCGTTGCTTTCCCGAAGGGATGGGCCTAGCTTCGATCTTCTCCGGCTACCTATCGGTTAGTACCGACCCCCTGAGCATCGTTGCTCGGTCGGATGCGTGAGGAGCTGGAAGGTTCTAGCCCACCAAGGAGGGGTTCCGAGTCCATGCGTACCAAGTTCCTGAGATTGTTTGCGATTCTCTTCGCAATTGCTCTCGTCGCCGCAGCGTGCGGGAGCGATGACGACGGAGGCGACGACAGCGTCGCCGCCGACGGAGAAGCAGAAGAGGAAGCCGCGCCAGAAGAGGAAGCCGCGCCTGAAGAGGAGGCTGCCGAAGAAGAGGCCGCCGAGGAAGAGGAAGCCGAAGAAGAGGCCGCCGAGGAAGAGGAAGCCGAGGAAGAGGCGGCCCCGGAAGAGCCGGCCTTCGACCCCGCCGTTTGTGGCGAGCTCGGTGACCCCAACGGCGAGTCGGGCGCAACCGCGAATGTCCCGGCCGACGGAACGGGCGGAACCCTCATCTGGGCCCATGAGCAGGAACCACCTGACATGCACCTCGATGACCCGAACAACAACCTGACGATCACCGCGCACGTGCGTCAGGCCATGCTCGATGGCCTCTACGGCATCGACGCGAGCACCTCGTTCTACCCCGAGCTGCTCGCCGGGCCGGCCGAGGTCGTCGAGAACGACGACGGCAGCTTCACCATGAACTTCGTGCTGCGCGATGGCCTCACCTGGTCAGACGGTGTCGCCCTCACCAGCCGCGACGTCCAGTACACCTGCCGTATCAACCTCGATCCGGAATACCAGATCGGTGACCGCACCGGCTACGACCTGATCACCGACTTCGAGGTGACAAGCGACACCGAGTTCAGCATCACCATGAGCGGTTTCTTCGCCGGATTCCCGTCACTGTTCGCCGAGATCTTCCCGTCCCACGCCCTTGGTGCCGACGGCGCCGAGGCGAACGACAACTGGCGTGAGTGGACGTCGGTCGATGGTGGACCGCTTCCCAGCTCCGGTCCGATGAACTTCGTCGAGTGGAACTGCGGCGTCGACCTGAACCT
>JAOTZB010000331.1 GCA_029861625.1 Acidimicrobiia bacterium | reverse complement strand
TCACGTCGTCGAGCAGCACGCGCGCGTGATCGGTCGGCATGTTGAAGGTCCAGAGGAACTCGTCGACCACGAAACCGGGAAGATCGGTCGGCGTGATGAAGCACGTGATTCCCTTCGCGCTGCCGGTTTCACCGGAGGTGCGGGCGAAGATCAGGTCGTGGGTCGCGGTGTGCAGCCCGGTGTTCCACATCTTGGCGCCGTTGAGGATCCACTCGTCACCGTCGCGCACGCCGGTCGTCTCCATCCAGGTGGCATCGGAACCATGGTCGGGCTCGGTGAGACCGAAACCCACCCGGAACGTGCCCGTCAGCGACCCCTCGAGGAACTCGGCCTGTTGTTCGGGCGAGCCGTACTTCTCCAGCATGATCGGAATGGGGAAGTTGCCGACGACCGAGCTCTCGTTCTGGAGGTCGTTGTGCAGCCCGAGCCCCTTGGCTGCGAGGTGCTCGCGGACGACGGCCATGGCGAGGTGGCTTCCGTCGCTGCCACCGAACCGGGCCGGCAGGTGGTAGCGGAGGAATCCGGCCGCATCGGCGCGCCGGCGCATCTCGCCCAGCAGATCCTCCCACTCCACGGTCGGGACGCCGCCGTTGTCCCAGTCGGTGCGGGCGTTCTCTCGGCGGTGGTCGAAGAAGCGGATGTTGTCGTCGGCGTTCTGGAGCGGTTCGATCTCGTCCTCGATGAACCGGTCGATCCGATCGAGCAAGTCGACGATGTCGGGCGGGATCTCGAAGTCCACGGTCAGCCGTCCGGGGTGGCGAGCAGGAACGGTGCCGACAGGTCGGTGGGTCCGGCATAGAGCGGGACCAGGGTGCGCCGGCCGAACAACCAGTTGCCGCCGATGCGTACGTACTCGTCGTCGTAGTAGGCGTAGAACGAGGTGCGGCCACCGTCGGGCAACGCGAGGTACTCGTTCACGTACCAGCGGCCGGTTCCCGAGTCACCGCCGAGGGTGGCTGTGCCGTTGGTGATGAAGTGCATGACGGCGTGGAATCCGCCCATCGCGGCGGTCCATGTCTGCACTACCGCGTCGCGGCCCTCGACCACCCGCCCGCCGCCCATGTCCCAGACGCCGTCGGGCGCCCAGGTCGCACCCCAGGCGTCGGCATCGCAACGACAGACGGCGTCGGCGTAGCGGTGGGTGAGGTCGCGGATGGCATCGTGATCGCTCATCGTGTCAGCCCTTCATCCCGAGCGAGCGCATGGCCGCGCCGCTCGACCAGGCCGCGAACAGGTTCCTCGCGAGTGTGATCTTGTCGTCGTCCATGGTCCACATCGATTCCAGGTCATCATGACCCACGCCGTCACCGCGACGCCCGTCGGTGCCGCCGTGCCGCGACACGACGTCGCGGTGGGGCGCCGTCGGTTCAGCCGACGGTGTCGGCCACGATCGCTCGTAGCTGCTGCTCGAACGCCGGGGGTGCGAACGACGCGGCGCGGCGTCTCGCCGCGTTGCGCAGGCGGTCGAGACGATCGGGGTCAGCGATGAGACCTGCGGTCGTCTCGACGAGAGCGTCGGCACCGTCGAAGTGCTCGCCGTCGACACCGGATCTGACGATCTCCCGCTGGCCGCCCTCGCCGAAGACCACCGGAACCGCGCCCGCCGACATCGCCTCGGCCGTCACGATGCCGAAGTGCTCGGCGCCGGCCGGATCGTCGTCGAGGTCGGCGCCCAGGCCGGCCGCATGCCAGAAGATGGTGGCCGACGCGTAGCGAGCGGCGAGCTCGGCACCCGATGCGTCGATGTGGAAGTGCACCGGGAGCCCGGCTGCCGCCTCACGGACTGCGGTCAGGTACGGGAGGTCCTCGTCGCTGACACCGCCGACCAGATGCAGGGTCCAGTCGTCTGCGCCCCGCTCGACCAGCGCCCGGAACGCGTGCACGAGGGCCAGCTGGTTCTTCGAGTGGCCCTTGTCGGTCGGGAAGAAGCGTCCGACGGCGAGGATCTCGTTCTGCTTCGGGCCGGCCCGGAACTGGGTGACGGGAGGGTGCAGGACGATCGAGTCGGCGGCCCAGTTGCGCTCCACGCACGCGCGGATGTACTCGGAGATCGAGATGATCCGGTCGTAGCCGGCGAGGAAGTTCGCCGGATGGTCGAGCGCGACGAGCTCGGACGCATTGCTCCACAGACGCGCCGGGTGTGACTGCGCTCGGTGCACGAACCGCAATCCTCGAATCTGGATGCCGAGCTCGCGTTCGTCGGGCGAGTCGCCGAGCTCGGCGGGCACGAAGGTCGGGCTGACGAATCGGACATCGGCCCAGTGGTCGACATCGGCTACCGGGAGCGACAGGCGCAAGACGTGCGACGTGGCACGAGCGAGTCGTGACGTCGGGACGGCTCCTGCATGTGCGATCCGACCGTCGATCGAGACCTCGATGTCGAGAGGTCCGGCCCCGACGGGGCGTGACCGGCGAAGCGCGACCACCAGGTCGAACTCGGTGTCGGCGGGCACGAGGACCCGGATGACGGCGTCGCCCATCGTCCACAGTCGAGTACGCCGAGCGGTGCGTGCACCCCGATCAGGATGGAATCCCGTCCCCCATTCGATGGCGAGATCGCAGCTCGGGATCCAGCGGCGGCCGAGAGAGGCCGCGCGCCGCCGGAACCGTCCTGGTGGGGGGTCGACGCCCTGGGGGAACTGTGTGACGTAGAGGGCGTGGGGCGCCAACGAGGGTTCGCTGTGCTGATAGCTGCACGCGATGAAGAGGTCGTAGTCCGCAGAGGCTGCGGCCGCAGCCCCCCGCGCGCCGGAGATCTCCCGGTGACCGATGGCGCCGAGGTCGAGGTGGAGTCGCTCGCCCAGCACGGCCGGTTGGATCGGCCCCGGGCCCAGCACCTCGACCTGGTGCTCGTCGGCGAGCGCGAGCGCGCACGCGAGCGCAAGCCGTTCCCCGCCACCGCCAGTGCTCCAGTACCGGTCGTACACGCCAACGCGCATCAGGGCTGCGCCCACGGTGACGAGTCGATGTAGTCGTCGACGGGTGTCGACTCGTCGAAGCGGGTGCCGACCGGGAGCCAGACGTCCCCACGTTCGGTGAAGAAGTAGATCTCCCAGTTGTAGAAGCCGGCGAAGGTGGCCGGTTCGTCGCGCAGGATCGTGGCGTACGCCTCGACCGCCGTGACGTAGAAGTCGCTGTTGTTGTAGCCGAAGAGGGCCTGGGCCATGTTCTCGGGGCCGCCGCGCTGGTCGAGCAGCCGGGCCGCGGCGCGGATGGCGTCGCGGGGATCGTTCACGTCGCCCTCGCCGATCTCGCTCCAGGTCGTGTCGATGAACTGCATCGGGCCCTGGGCGCCGGCGCTGGAGAGCCCGTCGATCCGGCCGATCCCGGTCTCGACCAGGTTGATGGCGGCGAGGTATTCCCAGCCGATTCCCGTCTCGGCCGCTGCCTCCTGGTAGAAGGCCAGCAGATCCTCGGCCGAGGCCGGGGCGATGATCTCCCATCGCGGCAGCTCCGTTGCCGGCCCGGTCGTCGTCGGCATCTCGCGGAAGGCGCGGCGAGCGGTGAGATGGAGCTCGGCGGCCGGGCGGATCGCCTCGGGAAGCGTGGGAAGGATCAGCTCGTCCCAGTCGAGTCGTGCGGACCATCGGCGATAGACGAGCTGTTGGAGATGGCCGGCGTCGGCAACGTCGAGACCCATCGTCGGCTCGCCGCGGATGGTCAGCTCGGCGGCCGTGAGCAACGCGGCGACCTCGGCCGGGTCGTCGGGTACGGCCGGGGCCCGACGCCCGTTCGGGGCCGGCTCGCCGAACGAGGGTCCTGGCGTGGGAGTCGGCGACGGGGTCGGCTCCGGTGTGGGAGTCGGCGCCGGGTCAGTAGCAGGTGTCGCCGTCGGTTCGGGTGCTTGCGCCGCCGCCTGCTGGATTGTCGGGCGGTCGGCGGCGCACCCGGCGGCAATGCCTGCCACGAGCAGGCCGGTGGCGATGAGGTGTCGACCGAGGATCACGGGCCCGAGGGTAGATGTCGCCGACCACCAGGTGATGGTGGGTGGGCGGATTGGCGTTAGGTTCTGTTCATGCGCACCACATCGACTGCCGTGATCGCCTCGGTCTTCCTGCTCGCCGCTGCGTGCAGTTCGAGCGGCGACGACCTCAGCGTCGACGCAACGTCTCCCCCGGCCGACGAGAACACGGGCGGCGATTCCGGCGGTGATGACGGTGGCGCTGACTCCGGCGGCGATTCCGGCGGTGATGACGGCGGC
>JAOTZB010000330.1 GCA_029861625.1 Acidimicrobiia bacterium | reverse complement strand
TGCCGCCGTCGGTGTCGGCATCGTCCACCTCATCGCGCCCGATCTGCGCATGGGGTGGGGTCTGGCGCCGTTGCGGAAGTACCTCGATGCGGGCTGCAAGGTGGGGTTCGGGACAACCGGCTCCGCGTCGAACGACGGCTGCAACGAGCTCGGCGACCTGAGGGTCGCGGCCCTGGCGCACCGCGACATGCACCAGCCTCCCCAGACCTGGCCCAGCGCCCGAGAGCTCTTGCGCCTGGCCACGAGAGGCTCGGCTGCGTGCCTGGGCCGCCACGACCTCGGTGCGATCGCGCCGGGTATGGCAGCTGATCTGGCTGCCTGGGACATGACCACCGTCGACCGGGTCGGAGTCCACGATGCCGTTGTCGGCTTGGTCCTCGGCGGGTTGTCCGACCGCGCCGAGCTGGTCATGGTGAACGGTGACATCGTCGTGCGCGACGGACACTGCACCACCGTCGACGAACGAGAGGTCACCACGAAGGCACGGGACGCATTCCCGGTGCGGCCCACGCCGATGTCACGACGGCGCTGAACCCAATGGCCGAGATCATGTCGGACGGTTGTCCCGGAGGAGCCTGAATCGCCGACGCCCGGCCTGCAATCGACGCTCTCGACGAGACGACGCTAGTGTCTGACATCGCCTGAACACGAGCGCGGGGAGTCCCCGCGTCAGCACGTGGTCGAGGAGGGGTTCCGTGGTACAACGTTCCGGTTTCTTCAAGCTCATCGCCCTATTGATGGCCTTCGGCCTGATCGCCGCAGCCTGCGGTAGCGACGATCCCGAAACGACGCCGGAGTCCGAGCCGGAAGAAACCGAGGCGGAGGCAGAGCCCGAGGAGACCGAAGCGGCGCCGGAGCCCGAGCCCGACGCGGGCGGCGATGTCCTGCGGGTCGCGCTGTTGTTGCCCGGAGTCCGGAACGACAACTCGTTCAGCCAGGCCGGATTCGAGGGCCTCACGGCGGCTGCGGCGGCCGACGGCAACATCGACTTCGAGATCGTCGAGGAGATCGTCGACCCGACAGACTCGCTCCCGGCGATACGGGATTTCGCCAATCAGGGATTCGACCTGATCATCGGTCACGGGATCGAGTACGTCGACCCCATTCAGCAACTGCAGGGTGAGTTCCCCGACGTGAACTTCGCCATGGCCGGCGGCATCCTGGTCGAGGGGGCGGTGACGTCGGCCAACACCATCGACTGGCTCTACAACATCCAGGACATGGCCTACCCGAACGGCCTGCTCGCCGCGAATGCGATCGTCGGGGACACGATCGGCATCGTCGGCGGTCCCGAGTTCGACTTCGTCAAGGACATGCATCAGTCGTTCCGCGATGCAGCACTGTCGGTCAACCCCGACCTCCAGTTCCTCGAAGGGTTCGCCGGGTCGTTCATCGACGTCCAGCGCGCCGCCGAGGTGGCCCAGCAGCTCATCGATCAGGGGGCCCAGCTCATCTACTGCTCTGGTGACGGCATCTGCATCGGTGCGGCTCAGTCGGCTGCGGCCGCCGGCATACCCATCGCGGTTGGCTTCGGTTCCCAGGAGCAGACTGCGCCCGACGTGTTCTTGTCGGCCACGGTCATTCGCCTCGAACAGCTGTACCTCGGCTGGTTCGACCTGGTTCGCACTGACACGTTCGGCACCGCCGATGGCGAGGTCCACGGTGTCGTCGGTGGAGACGTCGGGGCCGCAATCGGTGAGGGCTACGCATTCTTCCCGTCGGGCATCTTCAACGGACAGGTGGAGGTGCTGCCGGTCAACGCTGCTGCGACAGTCGAAACCGCCGCCCCGCTCGCTGATCTCCAAACGGTGCTCGACGATTTCGTGGGCTCGGTCGAGAGTGGAGACTTCGCGATCCCGTTCCCGATACGAGAAGAATGACACTGGCCTAGATGACCCGATCGCAAGAGTCACGCGAGACGGTCGCGGCCGTCGCCGTGAGCGTCATCTCGCGTCGATTCGGTGCCATCCAGGCGCTGGATTCGGTCGACTTCGACCTGCAGCCGGGCGAGATCCATGCGCTGGTCGGCGAAAACGGTGCCGGCAAGTCGACCCTGGCCAAGATCATCGCCGGATCGATTCGCGCCGACAGCGGCTCGATGCGCCTCTTCGGCGAGCCGTACCACCCCGGCTCGCGACAGGACGGGGCAGCCGCGGGCGTCGCTCACGTCCGACAGCAACTGTCCCTGGTCAGGGGCCTCACTGTCGCCCAGAACCTGCAGCTCGGTCGACCCGACGCTCCGGCGTTGTTCGACGCCGGAGGCGCGAAGGCCGAGGTCGAACGGTGGTGCGACGAGCTCGGGCTGAATGTCCCGGCCGAGAGGTTCGTCGACGAGATGCCACTGGCGGTCCGCCAGCAAGCCGAGATCCTCATCGCCGTCGCGTGGGGCGCACGACTGTTGATCCTCGATGAGCCGAGCTCGGCGCTCGGACCCCTGGAGACCGACGCGCTGATCGCGCTGTGTCACCGACTGCGCTCAGAGGGCACTCCGATCATCTACATCTCCCACCGATTGCCAGAGCTCGCCGAACTTGCCGATCGGCTCACCGTGCTCCGCCATGGCAAGGTCCTGGTGAGCGGCGCCGATGTGCGAGAGGCAGATCTCCGCGAGGTCGCGACGCTGATGGTCGGCGACGTCGCCCTCCTCGATGTGACGAGACCCGTGATCGAGCAAGGCCCGACTCGCTTGGCGGTCACGGGGCTCTCTGTCCGTTCGACCCACGAAGTCGGGTTGCACGACTTCGAATTCGAAGTGGCCGGCGGCGAGATACTGGGAGTCGTCGGCGTCGCCGGCAACGGCCAAGAGGTGCTCGCGAAGGTGCTGACCGGTCAGATCAAGCCGGCCAATGGGCAGGTGCTCGTGGATGGAGTCGATGTCGCGGGCTCCGCCAGACGCGCCATCGACGCCGGCGTCGCGCACATACACGAGGACCGGGCGACCGGGCTCGCGGCTGCGCTCAGCGTCGGCGACAACGCCACCGCCCGTCGGATCGGCGATGGCGCGTTCACCCGGATCGGGATGCGGTTGCCGGCACGAATCGCCGCCCACGCTCGTGCTCTGGCCGAGCGTTTTCACGTCCGGCCTCCAGACCCGGCCGCACGGGCGAGCTCACTCTCGGGCGGGAATCAGCAAAAGCTCATGGCGGCCCGGGAGCTCGAGCGAGACCCCACGGTGCTCGTGGCCCACGGCCCGACCAAGGGCCTCGATCCCGAGGCGGCCAAGACCATGCGCGACCGCTGCTTCGCGGCGGCCCAGTCGGGTGGCGCTGTCGTCGTGATCTCCGCCGATCTCGACGAAGTGGCCGATCTGGCGAACCGCGTCATCGTGCTCAACGCGGGGCGCGCCACCGATGAGTTCCCCATCGAGCAGATGAATTCAGAGCGCCTCGGTGCGGCCATGGCGGGGCTCACGACAGCAAGCTCGGAGTCGGCCGGTGGCTGATGCGATCGCGAGCGACGCTCTCGGCGACGTCGAGCCCGACCCGATCATTCCGGATGAACCGCGGTTCACGACATCGCTGTTGACGAGCTTGGGGGCGATAGTGCTCGCGTTGGTGGCGGGGGCCGTCTTGTTGCTCCTCTCGGGAGAGAACCCCCTCACCGCCTACAACGCAATGCTCGATGGCGCGTTCGGCTCGAAGTTCGCCGTCGGCGAGACACTGGCTCGTGCCGCGCCACTCGCCATCGTCGGCTGGGGCACGGCGGTAGCCCTGCGCTCTGGTCTGGTCAGCATCGGCGCCCAGGGCCAGGTGATCGCCGGCGCCATCGGCGCACTCTTGACCGCACTGCTGTTCGAGGGTGCGCCATCGGTCGTGGCCATTCCGCTGGCCGCTGCCGGTGGCGCACTCTTCGGAATGGCCTGGGTGCTCGTTCCCGCCCTGCTGCGTGCCTACCTGAACGTCAATGAGATCCTCTCGACGCTGTTGTTCACCGAGTTCGCGGCGCTGCTCGTCGAGTACCTGCTCAACGATCCGCTCAAGCCCGCGTCGGCCATCACGCCTCAGTCCGAGGCGTTCCCCGAGAACGCCAGGCTCGGCTTGGTCATCGAGGGCACCCGATTCCATGCCGGCATCTTCGTCGCGGTCTTCGTTGGCCTCGCGTTCGTGTGGTGGGTGCGCTCGATCCATGGCTTCCGCTACGACCTCTACGGCGAGAACCCCGAGCTGGCGCAGAGCCTCGGCATCTCCAGCAAGCGCGTCATCATCA
>JAOTZB010000052.1 GCA_029861625.1 Acidimicrobiia bacterium | reverse complement strand
GTCTCGACGAGCGCTCGCGCTCCGGCGTCGTCGAACGGCACCAACACCTCACCGTCGGCCCCGACACGCTCGCGAACGACGTGACGGTCCCTGCGCTCGATCAGCGGCGTGGGGATCACGATGTCGAGGTCGTACTGCTCGAACCGGCTCTCGGTCCTCGTCTCGACGATGTCGCGGAACCCCGCGGTGGTCACGAGCGCCGTTCTCGCCCCCCGGCGTTCGATGAGCGCGTTCGTGGCCAGCGTCGTGCCGTGGATGATGCTCTCGACATCGGCGAGACGAACACCGGCCTCCGCGGCGATGGACTCGATGCCGTCGAGGATCGCCCGTTCGGGTGCATCGTGGGTGGTGAGCAGCTTGGCCGACACGAGGTCGCCATTCGCCCGTTCGAGCACGATGTCGGTGAACGTTCCCCCGACGTCGGCTCCGATCCGCATCCCAGACATGGCGACCTCGCTTCGGCTGCCCCCGAGCATACGAAGGTTCGGCGACTACGGGCCCTGGCGTTCGAGGAAATCGGCCAACGGCGCGGCGAGCTCGATCGTCTCGATGGCGAACGATCCGGTGACGTCCTCACCGCCGAACTGCTGGAACAGGTGCGCAACCGTGACGTGGTTCATCACGGCCTGGGCCTGATCGGGAGGCACGAAGCGGTCGAGGCAGCCGTCGTCGGCGCGGGCCACCTGCTCGGGCCCGATCAGCGCCTCGAGGCTCGACAGACCACCGAGCTCGAGGATCCCCTGGCAGGAGTCGGTGAAGCTGTTGTGCCCGGCGTTCTCGATGTTCACGAGCCTCACCGGCCCGGCGGCCGCATCGAAGAGCTCGTAGCTGGCGTCGGGGGCGACGACCGCGTCGAGCTCGGCGAGAACGACGAGTCCGGGCTGGTCCGGCTCGCCCTCGCCCGTCGGGCCGCCCGCGACGCTTATCCACGTGTCGATGAGATCGGGTTCGGCGATCGCCGCGGCGACGGCCTGGAAGGCGCCTGCGGAATGCCCGGTGATCGCGACCTGCTCGATGTCGACGCGGTCGCCGAGCTCGGCCATGGCGCCGACAGCTGCGATCGTGTCGACGACATCGAGGACGGCGGCGTTCGGTCGGGTGTTGGTCTCGTCGAAGCTGCCCTGGCCGATCGTGTCGAGCGATTGCTCGGCGATCCCCCGCTCGAGGTGGTCGGCACTGGCCACCACGAATCCATACGACGCGATGTGGACGGTGTGGAACGTTGCCACCTGACGGTACCCACCGAAACCGTGCCCGTAGACGACCAGTGGGAACGTGCCGTCAGCCGGTGGTGCACCCCGGTACGCGCCGGTGTCGACGACACCCGAGAGCTCGGGCGGGATGAAGCCCTGCAACACCTCGGGGAAGACGGTGAGTGCGTCGAAGGTCTCGGTGTCGAGCCCGGTGACGTCGGGCGGTTCGACCGGGTACCACACCTCGATCTCGCGATCGGCCAGCGAGATGGTCGTGACGCCCACGGCAAAGGGGCCCGGCTCGACGAACGACGCACCCACGGGCCCGACCGGCGGCTCCGGTGTTGCCGTCGGTTCGGGCACCGGTGTCGGTGCCGCCGTGGCCGATGGCTCGGGCGCCGGTGTCGGTGCCGCCGTGGCCGATGGCTCGGGTGTCGCTGTCGATTCGTCTGTCGGCACCTCGTTCGAGGCATCGGTCACCGGATCGCCGCCCCCACCCGAACCGCACGCCGCTGCGACCAGCGACAGCGTGAGCAACCAGCCGACGATCACCCGATACCGGTTCGACATGGAACCGATGATGACACGAGCCCGAGTCGCAGGTCCTACTCCGACGGCGCTCGCCTTCGCCACCACAGAACTACCGTGAGTGCTCCGCTCACAGATGACGCGGTCATGAGCGCAACGAGAGGAGCCCGCCGATGCCAACCCATCCTGATCTCGCCGACAAGGTCGTCGTCGTCACCGGCGCCGGCAGTGGCATCGGGCAGGCGATCGCCACGCGGTTCGGCTCGGCCGGCTCGGCCGTCGTGGTCGACGATGTCGACGGCGACCGGGCCGAGGAGGTGGCCGAGAACATCCGCAGTCGCGGCGGAACGGCCATCGCCGCCGCGGCCGACGTGTCCGACCGGGCCCAGGTCGACGCCATGTTCGACGCCGCGCTCGAGGCCTTCGACACCGTGGACGTGCTCGTCAACAACGCCGGCCTCGTGGGCCCCATGTTGCACTTCTTCGACGCCGACGAGGCGTGGTGGCGTCGGATCATCGACGTGAACCTCACCGGTCATTTCCTGTGTTGTCATCGCGCCGCGAAGATCATGGCGCGCCGCGGTGGTGGCTCGATCATCAACATGTCGTCGGGTGGCGCCACCCGGGCGCACCGCTCCTTCACCGCCTACGACGCATCGAAGGGTGGTATCGAGGCTCTCACCCGAGCGCTCGCTCTCGACCTCGGGCCCTACGGCATCCGGGTCAACGCCCTCATGCCGGGATCGATCGACACCAGCGGCATGGACGCCGAGGCCCGATCCCTGCGGGGCGAGAACATCCCGGCCGGGCGCATCGGTGAACCCTTCGACCTCACCGGGCCCGCGCTCTTCCTCGCCTCCGACGACTCGGCCTACGTGACCGGTGACGTGTTGAAGGTCGACGGCGGCATGCTCGCCCAGCAGCGTTCGGCGACCGTCGACATCGTTCCTCCATCGAGCTTCCCCGACATCGACGACATCTCGTGAGCGCACGGCCACCGGCCGTACCGGCCGTGGCGTCGGCCGCCACCACGCGGCCCACGGCCTGACACGGAAGGCCACGCCGAATAGGATCGAAGGGCACACGTCAACGTGTCGCAGCCGAGGAGGCACCGATGCCCGGGTCGCCAGACCACACCGAGGACAGCGCACGGCTCCGACCGGTCGAGCGCGTCATGCTGAAGCTCGCCGGCACGGGAAAGACCGAGGTCGACATCGCGTGGCGTCTCCGTCGCAGTCCCGGCTATGTCCACCGCACCATGGCCCTTGCCCGCCTGCCCCGCAGCGCTGCGCCCGCCGAACCCCGCGAGCCGTGGGAGCTCCGACCCATCGAGAGGACGCTGCTGCGGGCTCGCGAGAGCGGCGTCGGGGAGGCCGAGATGGCGGCGCGTCTGCGACGATCACCTGCCTTCGTGCAACGGGTCGGGGCCTTCACCGACTACAAGCTCGCCCGAGCCTCGAAAGGTGCGTCCTGATGAAGGTGTGGATCGACCAGGACCTGTGCACGGGCGACGGTCTGTGCGAAGAGATCGCTCCCGACGTGTTCACGCTGCTCGACGACGGGCTGGCCTATGTCAAGGAGGGCGACAAGGTCTTCGACGACCCGGGCGGCCCCGATGGGCTGGCCGTTGTCCCCGCGGGGCAGGAGGAAGCGACGATCGAGTCGGCCGAGGAATGCCCCGGCGAGTGCATCTTCATCGAGGTCTGACCTCGCTCTTCAGGACTTCGGCCCGTGCAGACCCCCCGCGCTCGGCCATACTGTCGTCCCTATGACGAAGCGTGACGCCATCACCGCCATCATGACGACCGATCCGACGACGATCGAACGCACGCAGCCGATCTCGGAGGCATACCAGCTCCTCCGCGATGCTCCGTTCCATCACCTCGTGGTCACCGAGGGCGACGAGCCGGTCGGCGTGTTGGCCACCTCGGACATCCTCCGGCTGGTCTACGACGTCGACGGTTCCGACGATCGGGCGCTTCGCACCTACATCGATCATCAGTTCGCGATCGACGACGCCATGACCACCGATATGCGCACCCTCACGCCCAGCGCCACCGTCAAGGACGCGGCGACGATCCTGTCCGACGGCTCGTTCCACTCGGTGGTGGTGTTGGCAGGCGATGGAAAGCTCGCCGGGATAGTCACGACGACCGACCTCGCCCGTTATCTGCGCGACAAGCTGTAGCCGCTCGGCGACAGCGATGATGCCCGCCATCCGAAGCGCCCCCGGACCGGGCTGACGTGGCACCGGTGCGGACCAAACGGGTCTACGAACCGGCCGATCCGGCCGATGGCCGACGGGTGCTCGTGGATCGCATCTGGCCGCGCGGCGTGTCACGGGAACGCGCCGACGTCGACGCGTGGATGCCCGAGGTCGCTCCGTCGACTGATCTGCGCAAGTGGTTCGGCCATGACCCGGCCCGTTGGGATGAGTTCCAGACCCGCTATCGAGCGGAGCTCGCGGACAATCCCGACGTCGACCAGCTCGCGGCCCTGATGGGAGACGGGCCACTCACGCTCGTCTACAGCGCTCGCGACACGGAACACAATCAAGCCCTGGTCATCGCCTCGGTCCTCGATGGCCGCTGATCGCCCGCGACCGGAGTCGCCGAGGACAGCGAGCCGTTGTCCGGCCCTCGATGCCCCGGTCGAGCGACGGAGCGCGTAGCTTCTCGGTCATGGCAGCGGTCTTCCACCTCGGACTCGAATCGGGCATGCTCGAGGGTGCCGACCTGGCGATCGTGCCCGGTGACCCGGCCCGGGTCGAGCGCATCGCGTCGACGATGGACGATCCCCGGCCATTGGCTTCCGAACGCGAGTTCACGAGCTGGCTGGCGACGCTCGACGGTCGCCGGGTCGTGGTGTGCTCGACCGGGATAGGCGGACCCTCCACATCGATCGCGGTCGAGGAACTGGGCCAGCTGGGCGTGCGCACCTTCCTCCGCATCGGCACGACCGGCGCCATCCAACCCGACATCGACGTCGGCACAATCATCGTCACGCAGGCCTCGGTCCGCCTCGACGGCGCGAGCGGTCATTTCGCTCCGCTCGCGTACCCGGCTGCGTCCGACTTCGTCTGCACGCGAGCACTCGTCGACGCCGCCCACGACGCAGGGGCCGACGTCCGTGTCGGTGTGACGGCATCGTCGGACACCTTCTATCCGGGCCAGGAGCGCTACGACACGGCCTCGGGCCGTGTGACCGGTTCGTTGCGGGGAAGTCTCGAGGAGTGGCAGGCGCTCGGGGTGCTCAACTACGAGATGGAGTCGGCCACATTGTTCACGATGTGCGCCACCAACGGCTGGCGGGCGGGCTGTCTCGCCGGCGTGATCGTCAACCGCACCCGCCAGGAGACCCCGGACGAGGAGACGATGACCGGCGTCGAGTCACGTGCTGTGAGCATCGTGGTCGACGCCGCCCGCCGGCTCCTCGACTGAAGACACCGACTCGTCGACCTCCTCGGGCTCGATGGCGACCGCATGGCCCGAGACGTCGATTCCCCCATGGGTGGGGATGTGCACGTCGATCCGGCTGGGTCGGCCCATGTCCTCGCCCTGCCGGATGACGATGTCGGCCGGCAGCTCGACGAGTCGATGATGACGCAGGTACCCGCCGAGCGCTGCGGCCGCGGCCCCGGTGGCCGGATCCTCGACCACACCACCCACCGGGAAGGGATTGCGGGCGTGGAACAGGTGCGACCGTTCCCGCCAGATGATCTGGATCGTCGTGAGGTCGGCAGCCAGCATGTGCTCCTTCAGGGCGTCGAAGTCGTACTCGAGACTCGCGAGGGTCGGGCGGTCCGCCACGGGCACCACCATGTGCCATGCCCCGGCATACGCCAGGTCGAGCGGGAGAGCGGGGTCGAGATCCGACCGCGACCAGCCGAGCGCCCGCAGGCACCCGTCGCGCAGTGTCGCGGGCACATCGCGACGGTCGGGCTCGACCGAGGTGAGCGTCGCGGTCACCCGGTCGCTCGTCGTCTCCACCCGAACGGGCACCTCACCGGCTGACGTCTCGAGGTGGAACGTCCTCTCGCCGAACCGGCGACCGAGCACCGTGCCGGCCGCGACGGTCGCATGACCGCAGAACTCGATCTCCGTCTCGGGACTGTAGTAACGGATCATCCAGTCGTCGTCGGACTCGCCGGTGCGCACGAGAAACGCGGTCTCGGAGTAGCCGACCTCGGCCGCAATCTCCTGCATCGCCGCCGGCGGCGGCAGCTCGGAGCCGATCCAGACGCCGGCCGGGTTTCCGCCGGTCGCCGTGGTGGTGAACGCCGCGAGTCGTTCCACTGTCGGGCTCGGCACGGGGCCTACTCGACCCCTTCGGCGACGATCGCGGCGAGTCGATCGAAGACCGCCGAGTCGCCGTCGACCGAGAGGTCGGTCGCCGCGCCTCGCCCCCACAACCAGGCGTCGAGCCTGCCCGCCGGTCCGCGGAGCACGACACCCGGCGTGCCGGGCGCAACGTCGTCATCCACGACGAAGGCCTCGTCGTCGTAACTGATCCCGGTGTTGGGACTGACGCCGGTGAACCGCCCGAATCGGAGATCCCATGACATCGGCTCGTCGGTCGTATGGACTCGAGCCGTGTGTCCGTCGGCGATGAAGTCGGCCCAGGCCGGGACACCGCCGATCACGATCCGCAACACCTCGTCGACGCCGTCAGCGGCGAGGGCGGGGTCGATCGCGTGTTCTGCACCGGCGGTCTGCTCGGCGTCGAGCCGGTGGATGAGTGCCTCCTGGGCCTGGCGGCGCCGAAGGAAACCGACGGAATGGTCGTCCGCCCATGTCCAGACCTCGGTCTCGCGTGGCGTCGACGTCAACACGTCGACGAGCTCTCGGGTCGCGTCGTCGAAGGCGGAGAACGTTGCGTCGAAGCCGTCGGGGCGAGGACCGATGGCGGCCTCCGCGGCGTCGGGACTGCCGAGCCGGTCGCGCACGACGATCGACCAGAAGAGCTGTACCTCGGTCAGGTGCCACAGCAGGTCGGACGCCGACCAGTCAGGGCATGTCGGCACGATCGCATCCGGCTCGACCGAGGTCAGGACCTCCGCGAAGCGAGCCGACTCTCGACGGATGTGGTCGATGAAGTCCAACGGGGCGGTCATGCCGCGATCATATGTGTGCGCGACCGTTCCGATCTCGACGTCATCGACGCTCGGAGACCACCGGCCGCGGTCAGCCGAGAATCTCCGTGACGGCGCGAACGGTCAGCGCACCACACACCAGCGCGGCAACACCGACCACCACGTAGCCCGCTCGCTCGACGGTTGCCCGGCCGAGCACCGCGTCGATCCGCTCGCCGGCGAACGTGCGGACCGCGACGTAGGCCAGCGCGATCGTGAACGGGGGAATGACCACGAAGATCAGCGGAGCCGCGGGCAGCCAACCCCGACGGCCCGGTTGGCGGATCGTCTGTTCGAGCCGGGCGGCGACCGCCGTGAGCGTCGTGGCGAACAGCACGCCTGTCCCGACGACGAGCACCACGACGACCCACTGTGGCGAGAGGACCGCGAAGTCGATGTTGTCGGGATTGATCGGGTCGGCGATCCCGAGCGTGCCGGCCAAGAGCACTGCACCCACGAGCCCGGCCGGCCCTGCCCGATCTGGGAGCCAGCGACGGACCAACAGATAGGCCGCCGTGGCGATGACACCGGCGCCGAGGCCGATGAAGGCGATGAAGCCCACCGTGCCGTCGAAAGTTATCTCGCCCACGATCTCACCGGCCTCGGTGCCGCGGCCCTGCGCGCCGTCGCCGGACATCGCGGCGGCCACCCGCATCACCAATCGTCCGCCGAGGCCCATCACGAGCAGCCCGGCGATCAGGCCGCCGCTGAGAGCGGCGCCGGTGGAACGAAGCGCCTGTCCGAACCGGGAGCGGTAGTCGTGCGCGACCGCGCCGGCAGGCTGGACCAGCGAGAGGTTGCGCCAGCGCCAGGACATCCATGCGCCGACGAGGATGCCGATCAGCCCGAACCCGGAGACCACCAGGTTGGACGCTCGCATCACGGGCTCGAATCGTCGGGCTGGTCGACATCCCGGTCGGACAGATCGCGTGAGGCCAGCTCACGCATCTGCTGATCGAGACGCCGGTTCAGGGTCAGGAGACGCCCGATGACGGGCAACACGATCAGGTTGACCCCGTGCAGGACGCCGATGATGAGCAGGATCCCCCCGACCCGGATCAGGCTGGTCTGCACCTGTTCGGCCCCGACCGTCTCGGTCCAGTCCCGCGGCCGGTCGATCGTCGTGGTGAACAAGATGTAGGCCCCGAAGATCAAGTAGTACGCGAAATCGGTCAACACGATGAAGCTCTTGCCCGTGCTCGGGTTCGAGCGGAACACATCGGCGGCATAGCTGCGACCGAACCGCTTGATGAACGGCCCCAGCACCAGCGCGAGCACGGTCAGCAGTGCGACCGTGATGAGCTCGAAGATCCACCAGTCCATGTCGGTTTCTCCATTTCTGTAGAGCACTGCGGTGAGTGCCGCGCCGGCCCCGGTGAGGGCGCCGACGGCGATCGTGATTCGAGTGCGGAAGCGGCGGCGGCCGCGGTCCGCGTCGATCCCGGCCCGGACCCGGGCGAAAAGATCGTCGGCGGGTTCGACGTTGGCGCCGGCCGCGTGCAGTGCGTCGCGAAGCTCGTTCTCGAGGCGGCTCATCGTCGGCCCTCCCCGATCGACGTCAGCTCGACGTCGATGCGCAGCGTGGCGAGGCCGCGCTTGAGATGGGTCTTCACCGAGTTCGGGGACAGACCGAGCGTGTCGGCCATCTCCGGCACGGACAGCTCGAGCAGGTAGTGCAGTGCGAGACAATCACGTTGGCGGCGAGGGAGTCCGCGGAGCGCCGCGAGCACGCGCCGGTGTTCGTCGCGATCGGCGATCTGCTCGTCGACGCCGACCGGGTCGAGATCGTTCGCCGGCATCCGATGCCGGAGCGAGAGCAGCCCACGCCGGTTGTGGTCCCTGGCCAGGTTCAACACGATCGACCGTAGGTACGCGGCTGCCCGATCGTCGTCCTCGATTCGGTGGAGCGACCTCGCCAGGCGGATGAACGACTCCTGCACGATGTCCTCGGCGGCGTCTCGGTTGTCCACGAACAGGCGCGCGAGGTTGACCAGCGATCGAGCGTGCTCGCCGAACATGTCGGCGATCACGGCATCAGGATCAGCCCGGCCCTCCGTTGCATCCTCCCTCGTCGGCCAGCGTGTTTCCGGCGTCTCGCGGCGTCGTCCGGTCAGCCCAGGTCTGCTCTCCCACACAGTCTCTCCCGACCGGACGATCCGATCCACAGAGACAGACGTACGAACCGTGCGGTCCGGGTGACACCGACGCAGCGCCACCCGTGGCGGCTCCGACTATCTCGAGGACCGGACCCTGATCGGCCCACGAGCGGCACTCGCTGCACGGTGGACGGCCAACAACACGATGGCGCTCGGCAGGGTCACGATGGCCATCGCCTCGCCGATGGACAGCGCCGCGGTGTTCGCCAGCGAGCCGACGACTGCCGGCATGACGAGGACAGCCAGGCGCTGCCCTCCGGTCAGCATGCCCAGTCCGGCTCCCGGCCGACCCGGAGCCTTGGCCGCCTCGTCGTAGAGCTGTGGGAAGAGCACTGCGATTCCCGTTCCGGCGACGAAGAACCCGAGCAGCGAGACCGCGACAGCCGGCACGAGCGTGGCCCAGACGAGCCCGGCAACGGCGAGGACGATCCCGTATCGAAACATGCGAGCGCCCCCCAGGCGGGAGACCACGGCGTCACCACCCAGCCGACCGAGGACCATTCCCGAGGCGAAGGCGACGAACCCGAACCCGGCCCGGCCACCGCCGACCTCGAGGTCGTCGGCGAGTCGGAACGAGGCCCAGTCGCTTGCGACGAGCTCCATGGTCATGGCCGCAGCTCCCATCACCGCGAGAAGCAGGAGCCCGCGATCCCACGACGTGCGCTGACCCGATGCCGACTCGCTCGTGGCCGACGCCCGCGGCGCGGGCGTGACGTCGGTCGGCAACAGGCCTGGCGCGACGAATGCCATGGTGATGATCAGGATCACCGCGACGCCGAACAGGTGGATCGAGAGCGAGACCCCGGCCGCGGCGATCTGGGTGGCGGCGAGGCCGCCGACCACCGCGCCGACGCTCCACAGGCCGTGCAGGCGCTGCATCACCGGAGCCGGTCGGAGCGCGCTCAGCCGCGACCCCTGGATGTTCATCGCCACATCGGTCAACACATCGAACAGGTGCAGCCCGACCAAGCCGAACAGGAACACCGCGGGCACGGTGGCGAACCCGATGACGGGGAGGGTCGCGACCAGCGCCAGGCCGCCGCCGACCATCGTTGCCCTGGAGCCGAAACGTGAAACTGCCGGGCCGCACAGGGCACTGCCCACCAGCCCGCCGGTGCCACCGACGGTGAGCAGTAGGCCGAGCGTGCCGACGTCGACGTCGATCCGGTCGCGGATCTCGGGCAGTCGGGGCACGAAGGAGGCGAACACCACGCCGTTGACGAAGAACTGCGCCGCGACCGACTGGAGGGCGCGTCGCTGCCGAGGCCCGTAGGTCGTCTCGTCTCGACCGGCGTCAGTCATCCGCAGTTCGCTCTCGCGCTCTGCCGGCGCCATCACCGGCCGCGAAAGCGTAGTGCCGGGACCCCGTTCAGACCGCCGCCACCGTCGGATCGTCCGACGGTGGTTCGAACCGCTTCAGCACCGACGACATGACGGCGATCACGACGAGACCACCGAGGAACAGGCCGATCGCTGCGGAGTTGTCGCTCATCAAGTTCGTGCGCGACGCCGACCACTGATCGACGATGCCCGCCGGCGCGCCCTGCTCACCTGCATCCGACGACAGGTCGTCGGCCCAGAACCACGTGATGTAGATGCCGGCGACCACGAGGAAGACCGCGGAGATCTTCTGGACGTGCGGCAGCATCGACCGGAGCCGGCGCACCAGACCCTGCTTCGCGAACGCCACCGCCAGTGTGAGGGCCATCAACAGGACCGACATGCCGACGCCATAGGCGATGTAGGTCAGGAAGCCCGAGATGAAGTTGGCGGAGGCGATCGAGCCGACCACGACCGACAAGAACACGGGCAATGTGCACGACAGCGATGCCAAGGCGTAGGACACCCCGAACGTGAACACCGACCGCTTGTCCCGACTCCCCGTGCCGCCCTGCACCTTCATGAAGCCGATCGAGAGCTGGTAGCCACGGAACATCGCGATGCCGAGGATCACCATCAAGACACCGACACCGAGTGCGACGTAAGGGATCCAGTCGATGATCGACCTAACTCCCGCGTTGATCAACAGGCCGGTCGTGCCGAAGACGGCAAGAAAGCCGAGTGAGACGATCGCGCCGACCTTCAGCGCCTGTCCGACGCCGGCACTGGTCACCTCGTCGTCCTCGGCCCCTTCGAGGCCCATGAAGTACGACAGGTACGCGGGCAACATCGCGAATCCACACGGGTTCACGGTCGCGACGAGTCCTGCCGCGAACGCGAGCCCGATCGGCGCCTCGATCACGACGCCTCGATCAGATCGTCGATGCGTTCGGCGAGCGCGCTCTCGGTGAGCAGCCCACCGAACACCTCCTGGATCTCCCCGTCGGCGGTGATGAAGACAGTGCTCGGCATGGCCAACAGATCGAGCGATCGGAAGAGGTCGCCAGTCGGATCATCGGCAAGCGTGTAGGTCAGCCCGACATCGCCCGCCAGTTCGGTTGCGGCCCCACGATCGTCGGTGTTGGCCAGCCCGACGATGGTCACCTCGTCGCCGTACAGCTCATGGGCATCCTGGATCTCGGGAAGCTCGGCGACACACGCCGGACACCACGAGGCCCAGAAGTTGACCACCAGCGGCTTCCCACCGAAGTCTCCGAACGTTGCGTCTCCACCGTCGAACAATGCGAACGACGCCGTCGGGAGGTCGCCGTCCTCGTCGGTGAGGCGAGCACCGCCGAGGGCACTGACTGCCACCACGGCGGCGATGAGCAGCCCGAGTGAGGCACCGACGATCCGGTACCGCTGTTTCCTGGTGATGACGAGTCTGCTCATCTCGGTGCCTGTGCCTTCGTCCTTTCGGCTACACGAGGGAAACTCGCCTGATCGGCGATGCATTCACGAATTCCGCAATTTCTCGCAGATCGGCCGATCCTTCGTCTCCTCGCCACCGGAAGGCTCCGAGGGGCGGGTCGGGTTACGGTCCCGACGATGCCGTCGAGCGACGGCACCCAAGACGCCGAATCGGAGGGGACCTTCATGAACGACCGGGTCGTGACGCTTGCGACGGCCGTGACGTTGCTCACGCTCGTCATCGTCGGATTCATCGATGCCCTCCGTGATGACAACACCGGGGCGGCGGTGCTGTTCGCCATCATCTTCGTCGGTGTGTTGAGCCTGTCGCGGTCGCGCACGAGGCCGCCGCCGAGGAGTCAGAGCTCGTGATCCAGGCCGTCGACAACGTGATCGAGCACGAGCCCGACATCGGAGCGCTCGACGATGCCGCGCTGTTGGCCTACTGGAACCGGCTGCTCCACCTCTCGCAGCGGGTCGTCGCCGTGGAGATCGCCGTGGCGGCGATGGCAGCCGCCAGCTACCGCAGCGTGGAGGTGTTCCTCTCCCGATACATGGACAGCACCGAGGCCAGCCGGGCGGTGCAGCGGCTGACGGCATCGGACTCGACCGACCGCCGGTCGCGCATCGCTCTCGCGCTCGACGAGGTCATCGAACGCATCAGGACCGATCCGGCGTTGTGTCGCGCCGCGGTCGAAGAGTGGGAGCGGGCCCGCGAACAGCTCGGTGCAACTGACGCCGGCCAGCAGGTGCTCGACACGTTCTTCACGTCGCTGCGACGGGCCGGTTCGACCGGGATATTCGCGGGACCGACATGGGACGAGGTCCCCAACCTCGCATGGATGACGGTCTTCCAGGAGCTGGCGCACCCGAGCGTCGCCGAGGCGGCAGTCCGGCGCAGGTCCGAGCAGGACGAGCTCGAGAAGATCCTCGTGTCGGACCCGAAGTGGAACTGGGCTCGATTCGTCACCGGCCAGCTCATGGACGTACGCCGCAAGTTCCTGCGGCGCGAGGCGGCCGACGCGGCCGAGTTCCTCCAACGCCGTGAGCACACGAAGGCAGCCGTGCTGATTCTGGGCGGGGTCGTGCGCCGGTGCAACCTCGAGATCGGTCGTCGACTCGTCGAACGCGGCCGGCTCGATACCATCGCCGACGTCGAGATGCTCGGCGTCGGCGAGGTACCGATGCTGGTCGGCGAGCCCGGGCCCACACCGGAGACGATCGCGCTCCGTCGCCGCCGAAATCGCGAGGCGGACCAGGGAGGAGCGTTGCCACTCGTGTGGGAGGGCCACCCGCCAACCGTCTCGGCGGCCGACATCGCCGGCGAGCGGTTCGAGGGCTGGAGCGCGAGTCCGGGGCGATACGAGGGTCCGGCACGGGTCGTCGACTCGCCCGCGACGAGTGAACTGCGGCGCGGCGAGGTGTTGGTCGCCACGACGACCGACGCATCGTGGGCGCCGCTCTTCATGGCCGCCGGCGCCGTCATCGTCGAGCAGGGCGGCCCCCTGTCGCACGCAGCCATCGTCGCCCGCGAGCTCGGGATGCCGGCGGTCGCGAACGTGCCTGGTCTGATTGCCCGGCTCGGGCAGGAGGACGAGCAGCCCTGCGTCGTGGTCGACGGCACCGAAGGCGTCGTGGTGATCCAGACCGAAGGGCCCGAGCATGATCGGCCCGAGCCCGTCGGTGCCGGTGGCAGCACCGCCTCGATCGGCGCACCCACCGTCGCCGCCGGGTTCGCCCCGAGGCGACTCCCGTCCCGGCGCTGGGACCGGACGGCCGCGCCGATGAACGTGTTCGTCGCCGGGCTCATGGGAGCCGGAGCACTGATGTCGGTGCTCGTCGGGCTCACCGAGTCGATCAGCAGCACCCGGGGCCGCGAACGGTTGCGACGACAGGCCCACCCGATCGCCGCGATGATGGCCGAGGGCGCAGTCCACGGCTACGACTCGGTGACGTCCAGTCGCACCGGACTCCGGCCGCGGCATCACTACGCCTTCGCGGCTGTGGTCGCCTCGGCGATCGCCGTGTTCTTGACCATCACCGCATCGAACTCGTACTTCTCCGAGGACGGATCCGTCGCGGGGTGGGGGCTCAGCGTCAGTGGTGCCGTGACCCTGTTCGTCATGGCGGGCTCTGCAGGTGTCGCAGCAGCTCGGTGGCCGAACGTTCCACCGGCCATCAGGAAGCTGGCGCCCGGACGACCGCAACGATCGAGCTCGGTCTGGGCCTCGGTCGTGCCGGCGGCCAAGGTCAGCGTCATCGCCATCGCCGGGATCGTCGCCGTCGGCGGACTCCTCGTCGTCTTCGCCGAGTCCTGGCTCCTCGAGATCGACGAGCGGCTCTACTTCGACTGGCTCGACGCCGGCGAGGACGTGGAGCGCTGGGGACCGGCGTGGTTGAACCGTCTCGGTCAACCGATTCCGGCCATCGTGGTCGCAGTCGGCGTCTCGCTCCTCACCCTACGGTGCCGCATCGTCGCCCTCGCCTATCCGTTGGCCATCGTTGCCGGCGGCCTCGCGAATGTGGTCATCGGCTGGGTGACCCAATCGACTTCGGCCGCCACGCAGCGCCCACGCCGGCGAGTTCACGTCGTTCCCCGGTGGTCACTCGATCCAGCTCCCCCTGCTGTTGTTGATCCTTCCGCTGGCGGTCTTCGTCATCACCGACAGCAAGGCGGCCCGGAATCTCACCGGCGTCATCGCAGTGAGCGTTTGGGGGCTGGCCTGGGTCGACACGATTCGCACGGGCGGACACTGGCCGACCGACCAGCTGGCCGGGTTCTTGATCGCGCTCGCGTTGTTGATCATCGTCTACAGCGCGGCGGGCGACGCCAACCGACATGACAGCTGCGACGGGTGCGACATGAAACACGGCCACGATCGAGCTGCTGAGTCCGAGACACTCGTGTCGTGACCCACCCGATCGAGCGAAACTCGACCGCTCCGCCGCTGCTCGGTCTCAGCCGGCCGTTCTGCCGTGCGATGCACTGGGTTGCAGTCGCCTGGGCGCTGCTGGCCATCGCGGGCTTGGCCCTGGCCGGCCCGCTCGACCTGCTCGATCACCGACCTGGCGGCGCCGCGTTCGAGATCTCGGAACGGCCCTTCTTCATGGCACTGTTCGCGGTCGGCGTGTTGCTCGCGCTCAGGTGGCAGATCGTCGGCGGGGCGATCGCGGCCTTCACCGCCTCGGCCCTCGTCGTGTTCGCGAGCCAACAACTGCGACCAGCGCCGGCCGTGATCATCATCGTGGCATTCGCTGTCCCCGCGTTGTTGTGGATCGTGATCGATCTCAACGACCAGCGGCCGAAGACGGCAGTCATCGGCCTCGCCGTCGCGTCGGCGGCTGTCATCGGCGGGGTCGTCGTCGCCGACCGCATCTACGACAGCGTGTTCGGACCGACCCACCCCGGGTCGACCACGGTCGCGCTCCCCGACTCCGCCCTCGACTGGATCTGGTCCGGTGCGGTCTCCGACACGTCGTTCTCCGTCGTCGCGAAGCTCGACGACGAGGCCGAGTCGATTCGGCTGGCCGTGAGCGAGGACGCGCTGTTCGTCGACCCCACGTTCGGACCACAGGTCGTCGCCGACGACCACGGCGTCGTTCGGTTCGGCGCCGAAGACCTCTCGACGGACACCGAGTACCACTACGCCGTCGAGGTCGACGGCGAGCTCGACCTGACCCGCTCGGGCACCGTTCGCACGTTTCCTGTCGGCCCCGCCTCGTTCACGGTCGCCATCGGGTCGGATGCACGGGTCGGATCGAACGGCGCGGTGTTCGACGCGATCCGGGACGTCGACCCGCTGCTCTACCTCATCGTGGGAGATTTCCACTACGCAAACATCGACGAACCCGACCGCGGCTTGTTCGAGGACGTGCTCGATCTGACGCTG
>JAOTZB010000329.1 GCA_029861625.1 Acidimicrobiia bacterium | reverse complement strand
CTCTTCGCCCAAGAGGCTCATCACAGCTTCGCGCTCGCTGAGAGCTCAATACCTTCGGCTCTTCGCCCAAGAGGCTCATCACAGCTTCGCGCTCGCTGACGCCTCGTCAGCGGTCCCAAGCTCGCTGGGGCCGGTCAGCTGTAGCGATCGAGGATGCTCGACTCGGTGAGCCGACCGAGATCGGCCTTCAGCGACGCCGCGACGGCCTCGTCGAGGCCATCGAGGCCGACCAGCCTGTCGGTGCTCGTCGCGAGGATGGCGTCGAGGGTGCCGAACCGCTCGATGATCGTCTCGGCCGTGCGCACCGGCAGCCGGGGAAGGCGCGAGAGCACGCGATGGCCCCGGGGTTGGACGGGTGTGTCGAGGTCGCGTTGGTCGGCGGGCAGGTGCAGCACCGACACCACGGAATCGAGATCGAGTATTCCGTCGCCGCCCAGGTCCGACAGTGCCCGCAACGCCTCGGTCAGGTGCCAGGTCTCGTCTTCGCGGAAGTAGTCGCGGATGACGAGCCGCCGGTCGTCGTCGACCCCGGCCATCACCTCGGCCAGCTGGAGTCGGATCAGCCGACCTTCGGTCCCGAGCTGGGCCAGATCGCTCTCGATCTCCTCGGAGATACGCCGCACGACCTCGCTCCGTTGCAGGTAGGCGAGCACATCGCGAAGCGTGACGAGATCCTGGAGCTCGAGGGCGGTGAGGTTCGTGCTTATGTCGTCGAGGCGATGCCGGTACCTCGACAGGGTCTGGAGGGCCTGGTCGGCCCGGAACACGATGGCGCGGGCCGGTTCGAGGTTGTGGTCGTGGTCGTCGACGTACACCCAGACCACCGAACGTTCTTCGGACACCGTGATGACAGCCATCCCGAGCGAGCGGGCAACCCGTTCCGCCGTACGGTGCCGGGTGCCGGTCTCGGTCGTGGCGACATCGGGGTCGGGCACGAGATGAACATTGGCCCTGGCGATGCGTCCTCCGTCGGCGTCGAGGATGATCGCGCCGTCCATCTTCGCGAGCTCGAACAATCGTTGGGGCGAGAACGCCGCGTCGACGAGGAAGCCGCCGCGGCAGATGCTCAGGACATCGGGGTCGCTGCCCACCACGACGAGGGCGCCCATGCCGGCCTGGAGGATCCGGTCGAGTCCTTCGCGCATCGGCTGTCCGGGTGCGACGGTGCGCAGCACCTGCAGCAGTCGGGGCGGGAGAACCTGGCTCACGCTCCCGAGTCTACCGAGTGCCCCCGATCAGCTCTTCGGCCCACTTCGGCGAGGGTCGCAGCTCCGGCCGGCCGGGGCTGATCGCCGGTTCGCCGTTCCTCCCATGATCGGACATCGACGGTTGGCCTGATGGGCGCGGATCCGGGGTCGACGAGTCGATCGACCGCAGTGGCGAGATCGTGGCACCTGACAATCTCGAGCGAATCGAGGTCGACATCGACGCTGGCGGGCACGATGGCCTTGGTGAAGCCGAGCCGTGCCGCCTCGGCCAGCCGGCGATCGACACCGGCGATGCGCCTGAGCTCGCCGCCCAGCCCGACCTCGCCGCAAGCGACCGCGCCGGGGCTGACCACGAGCCCGGTGCCGGCGGATGCCACGGCCAGCGCAACGGCGAGGTCAGACGCCGGTTCGCTGACCCGCGCCCCGCCGGCCACCGAGACGTAGACGTCGGCGCCGACCGTGCGAAGTCCGACCCGGCGGTCGAGCACGGCCAACAACAGCGCGAGGCGGGCCGAGTCGAGACCCTGGGCCGACCGGCGAGGTGCCGACCCGACCGCAGGGGCGACCAGCGCCTGCACCTCGACGAGCACCGGGCGCTGACCGTCGATGGTCGGCACGACAACCGAACCGGGCACGCCGGGACGCCGGTCGGCGAGAAAGCGACCGCTCGGATCGGCGACGGCCTCGACCCCCTGCTCGGTCATCTCGAGGAGGCCGACCTCGGTGGTGGGACCGAACCGGTGCTTGACGGCGCGAAGAACACGGAGCTCGCCGGTCCGGTCGCCCTCGAACGAGAGGACCGTGTCGACGAGATGTTCGAGCACACGCGGGCCGGCCAGCGCTCCGTCCTTGGTGACATGGCCGACGAGGATGAGCGTGAGACCCTTCCGCTTCGCCCGCTCGACCAGACGATGCGCGACCTGACGAACCTGTTGCACCGACCCCGTTGCCGACGACAGGTCGGGGTCGGCGACCGTCTGCACCGAGTCGACGATGACGAGCTCGAGATCGGGCAGGCCGAGGTGGGTCTCCACGGCATCGAGCGTGGTCTCCGATGCCACCAACAGGTTCGTGTCGAGGCACCCGAGGCGTTCCGCCCGGTGACGCACCTGAGCCGGAGACTCCTCGGCCGACAGGTACAACACCCGGCCCTGCGTGCGACCGACCTGGGCGGCGAGCTGCAACAACAGCGTGCTCTTGCCGATGCCGGGTGGGCCACCCAACAACGTGACCGAGCCCGGGAACAGGCCGCCGCCGAGGGCCCGGTCGACTTCGACCAGCCCGGTCGGCCGGCCCGTGCCGCCGGCCCGCTCGACGTCGCCGATGGGTGTCGGCGCCGTGGCCGGAGCCGTCGGCCGAGCAGCCGCAGCCGCAACCGCAAACGGCTCGAGCGTGTTCCACTCGTCGCAGCTCGGACATCGGCCCAGCCACGACGCGGCCTGGGCACCACATGCCGAACATCGATGAACGACCTTGGGACGAGCCATGTCGCGACCCTACGCGCCACCAGTGACAGCGCCCCGGACCACCGGGAGGTCAGCGTCGTCGGAAGAAGTCGGCGAAGCCCGAGACGATCGCGTGGTCGGGGCGCTGATCGGCCCCGGGTCGTGACTTGGTGAACCAGACGGTCGACATGCCGAGCGTCTTGGCCGTGTCGAGCGACTCGAGGTCGGAGTCGATGATCAGACAGTCCTCGTAGGGCACACCCGTGGCGCGTCGCAGTGCCTCGAAGAGACCCGGCTCCGGTGCCGTGACCCCGGCAGCACCGCTCGTGACCCAGGGGGCGATGTTGCCCAGCGAGTCGCGTTCTCGGAGTGCCTCGGCCCACGAGTCGACCTGGTTCCCGAGTGCGGCGACGCGCATGTTGCGGCGACGGAGCTCGCGGACGAAGTCGCGTGCTCCGGGGACGAGGCGGACACGCTTCACGAAGGCTGCGTCGACCTCGGCTGTGTCGCCGTCGAGGCCGGCCTCGGCCCACAGCTCGGCCGAGCTGATCCGACCGGAGAACGCTTCGTGGAGCAGCGTGTCGAGGCGCTCGTCGGACAGCGTCGAGCCGTGGTCGCGCGCGAATCTCGCGAAAGCACCCTCGCCGCCTGCCATCGGTTCGTACAAAACGCCCGTGACCTCGATGACCACGAGACCGAGCTTGCGGCCGGGGCGCATGGTCGGCGCCGGTGCGCCACCGGCGGGGACGGGCGCCCGCACCGGATCGGCGGTGCGGATGGCCGGCCGGTTCTTGCGGATCCGCCATTCGACCAGCGCGATCACCACGTTCACCACGACGGCCACGACGAACAGACTGGCCGCGGCATAGCCCACCCAGCGCAACAGCTTGGCGATCTCGTCCTCGTCGGTCGTGGACGTCGCAAGGGGAACGGGCGGTTCGCCGAGCCTCGGTTGGGCCGAGATCTCCGGCCCCCCACCGCCGCCCTCGCCGGTGCCGGGAAGGCGGGCCGTGAAGGAGAAGGACACGGCATCGGAGAGCGGGCCGATCTCTCGCTCGAGCGCATCGAGGTCGATGCCGAAGGGCCGGTCGTCGAGCGATTCCGCGAGCTCGGCGTCGGTGAACAGATCGATGCCACGGCTGAGGTCGACCGTTCCCGAGATGTCGAAGTCCGTCTGGGCGAACTCAGTCGTCCGACTGAGCTCGAAGTCCTGGAACGCACCACCAGGGCCGGTGATCTCGTCGAGGACGTCACCGAGCCGACTCGGTTCGTCGAACGGCTTCGTCGCCCGCAGCACCACCCCACCGTTCTCGGCGTCGTCGGGGCCCTCGACGGTCCAGCCCGCCTCGGTCAGGTCGTCGAGGCGAACCAGCTCCGCGAGATCGGGGATTCGGGCGCTCGCCTCTGCGTCGAGCTCGACCTCGACGCCCACCACGCCGCTGCCGTCGGCAGAGACGTCGACGACGACGTCGACCGCGACCTCGCACGCGGCCGCGACGAAGACGACGAAACCGAGCGTCAGTAGATGTCGGAGCCGTCGAGCCACCACCCGGGACAAGGTAGACGCTGAGGGGTCGAGTGCGACGCCGGCGCGCCCGTGTTCTC
>JAOTZB010000051.1 GCA_029861625.1 Acidimicrobiia bacterium | reverse complement strand
CGGTTCAGGGACGCGGTAGAACGACCACGTGCACTGTTCATCGCTGCGTGTTCACGCCCTGGCGGCGCTCATGCGCAGACTCTCGGAGTCCTGTCGCGCCGAGGACAGGAAGCACGCTCGCGTGTCGACGTGGCGGCTATCCGCTCACAGTGAAGAGGGTCGCGTGGTCAGCTGACGGGCGCCCGTCTGTCCGGTCGGCGCAGTTGGCCGCAGCGTCGCCGTCAACGCTTGCCGTTGCCACGACGCTCGGATCGGCAACGTCGGCGGAGCTGGTGATCCCGACTCCGAGGACGTCAGGTGCCGGCGCTTCGATGCTCGCGAACAACGGTCCGACCGTGTCGGCGGGAATGAGCGTGAGGTAGCCGACCTGGCCGTTGCAGACGGTTCTGCCTCGGGCTCGGGCTCAGGCTCCGGTTCTGCTTCAGGATCCGGTCCGGGATCCGCGGTCGGGCTTGGGTCCGCGGCAAGATCGCCGTCTCCTTCACCGTCGCTGCGGCCGGAGATAATCACCGCCAGAACCGCACGCATGATCAAGAGACGTCCCGTCCGGCGCACCCGAGCACCCCTTTCACTTGGAGACGGCGACGCCGCCGCGCCGCCGGACCTCAGTGTGACAGAGCGCGAGTCTTGTTCTGATCCGGCTGAGCCCGCTCGTCGATCCGGCGACCGGCAGCTTCGGCGCGCGGCAGATGTTCGTGGTGGCCGCCAATCGAGTGGCGGTTGGGGGTCGACGGCTCCCCACCGGGCGCCGGTATCCTCGACTCCGATGAACAACTTGCCTTCCATGCTCCAGATGCCCTCGAACGAGGGCAACCCGGTCTACAACGCGTTGTTGAAGGAACGGATCGTGTTCCTCGGCACCGACGTGAACGACGAGATCGCCAACTACGTCACGGCGCAGTTGTTGTTCCTCGAGGGCGAAGACCCCACAGCCGACATCTGGCTGTACATCAACTCTCCGGGCGGGTCGGTCACGGCCGGCATGGCCATATACGACACCATGCAGTTCATCGGCCCCGACGTGGCCACCATCTGCATGGGCCTCGGCGCATCGATGGGGCAGTTCCTCCTCTGCGCCGGTGCGCCCGGCAAGCGTTATGCGCTCCCGCACGCCCGGATCATGATGCACCAGCCTCTCGGCGGGGTGCAGGGCCAGGCATCCGACATCGCCATCCAGGCCGAGCAGTTCGCCTACATCAAGCGGCTGATGGCCGAGAAGATCGCCGAGCACTCGGGCCAGACGGTCGAACAGGTCGAGCAGGACTCCGACCGCGATCGATGGTTCACCGCCGAAGAGGCGCAGACCTACGGCCTCATCGACCACGTCATCGTCAGGCGCGGCGAGATCGCCTGATCACGCCGGCCGCAGGTCGTCCTCGACCTCTGGCGTCGGGGTCGGCGCCTCCGGCGGCCCGAGGTCGAAGCCGCACGTCGAGATCGCGTAGGACTCGAGCGTCTCGGCCGACACCCCCGCCTCCTCGAGCATTTCGGACTGCTCATCGACGACCTCGGCCGGCGAGCGGTTGTCCGGGGTCTCGAGGGCTTCGATGAGCTCGGCCAGCGCATCGGTGACGATCGCCAGGTCATCGGTGATCGAGGGCGGCGCCTCGGACTCGAGGTTCCGGAGCTCGAGGAGCGCCGCGTCGATCGTCGCCGGGTCCGAGAGGTCGAGCCGGGCGAGCGCGCCGGTGGCGCCGGCGACGTTGCGGAGCTGGAGGCAGAACGCCTGCGAGTCGTCGATCGCCGGGTCGGGCGCGGATGCCGAGCTCGAACACGCTCCGATGATCACCGAACCGGCGAGCACGACTGCCAGACGTCGTCTCACCGTCGGTCGGCGGCCTCGGCCCGGCTCCGGAGATCCGCGATACCGAAAGCGAGGCCTTCCTCGTACCTGAACAGCGCGCTGCCCGAGACGAGGACGTTCGCACCCGCGGCCGCGACATCGGCGATCGTCGAGGTGTTCACGCCGCCATCGACCTCGATGTCGATGTCGAGCGCTTCGTCGAGAACGAGCTGGCGGAGCTCGCGGAGCTTGGGCTCCATCGACGGGAGGTAGCTCTGGCCTCCGAAGCCGGGATTGATGGTCATGACGAGCACCATGTCGACGAGGTCGAGGATGTGGCGGATCGCGTCGACGGGCGTCGACGGGTTGATGGCGACGGCGGCCCGGGCGCCGAGGTCGCTCACGGCCGTGAGCGACTTGTGGAGATGCACGGTGGACTCGGCGTGCACGATGATCACTTCGCAGCCGGCATCGACCCAACGTCCGAGCATGTGGTCGGGGTCGTTCACCATGAGGTGGGCCTCGAACGGCACGGACACCAGTGGACGGATCGCGGCGATCACATCGGGCCCGATCGTGATGTTGGGAACGAACTGGCCATCCATGACGTCCCACTGGATGCGGTCGGCCCCGGCCGCTTCGAGTGCCTGGCATTCCTCACCGAGGCGGGCGAAGTCGGCGGGCAGGACGGACGGAACGATCTCGATGCCTCGCGGTGATGCACTCACGACTGCTGAGACTAGTTGGCGGCGGTCTCGTCGAGGCGCAGGCTCGTCGGCTCGCGAGGTGAGTACTCTCGGCATGTGGAGCTGACCGATGTGACCGTCGACGGGATCGCAACGGGAGGCGCCGGAGTCGGCCGGCTCGAAGACGGCCGGGTGGTCTTCGTCGACGGTGCCCTGCCCGGCGAGCAGGTGTCGGTGGTCATCACCGAGATGAGGGATCGGTTCGCTCGGGCGCGGACGTCGGCGATTCTCGGTGCCGACCCCGAACGAGTGCAGCCGCTCTGTCCGTCGGTCGACGCAGGTTGCGGCGGCTGTGACATGCAGCACGCATCCCATGATCGACAGCGACACCTCAAGCGTCGCATCGTCGTCGAGTCCATCGAACGGCTCGGAAAGGTCGCGGACCCGCCGGTGTCCATCGGCGCGCCTCTCGCCGCATGGCGGTACCGCACCTCCCTGCGGTGCATGGTCAGCGACGGCGTGGTGGCGCTCCGTCGCCGTCGGAGTCACGATCCGATCGTCATCGACGGGTGCATGGTCGCCGATCCGTTGCTCGAGGAGCTGCTCACCGAGGGCCACTTCGGATCGGCGAGAGAAGTCACGCTGCGGGTCGGGGCCCGGACAGGGGAGCGCATGGCGATCGTCTCGCCGAAGGTCCGCGACGTGCGCCTGCCCGACGATGTTCTCGTCGTCGGCGCCGATGAGCTGCGGCGAGGCCGCCGGGCCTGGGTCCACGAGCGGGTTGCCGATCATCTCTTCCGCATCTCGGCCAGATCGTTCTTCCAGACCCGGCCCGACGGCGCCGATCGACTGGTCACCGAGGTCAGCGCTGCCCTCGGACCATCGGGGGGCGCGCTCGTCGATCTGTACGGCGGCGTCGGACTCTTCGCCGCCACCGCCGGATCGAAGCACAGCGTCACCGTCGTCGAGCAGAACCGATCGTCGGTCGCCGACGCCAGGGTCAACCTCGCCGATCGCGAGGCCCGAGTCATCCGCTCTCGTGTCGAGGACTGGAAGCCCGCGGCCGCCGATGTCGTCGTCGCCGACCCGTCGCGATCAGGACTCGGCGCCATCGGCGCCGCGCAGATCGCCGCGACCGGCGCGCGGCGTGCGGTCCTGGTGAGCTGTGATCCGGCCTCGCTCGGCCGCGACGTCGGCCTCCTGCACGACGACGGCTACGACCTGGTCGGCTCAACGCTCGTCGACCTCTTCCCCCAGACCAGCCACATCGAGGTCGTGAGCAGCTTCGACCGCCGCTGAGACATCACTGTCGCCATTGCAGCCGAGTAACGTCGCCGGGTGCGATTCGACCGGAGCAATCTCCCCGACGAGGTCCTGGCGTTCATGACCGAGCGCCATCTCGCGACCCTGACGCTCGTGCGATCCGACGGCACGCCCCACGTCACACCAGTGGGGTTCAGCTGGGATGACGAAACGGGCACAGCCCGGGTCATCACCTGGGCAGGCAGCATGAAGACCCGGCTCCTCGAACCGGGCGGCGGCCGCGCGGCGTTGTGTCAGGTCGACGGCGGTCGGTGGCTCACGCTCGAGGGATCGGCCGTGGTCACCGGCGATCCGGGCCGGTGCGCGGACGCAGTCGCCCGCTACGCCGAGCGGTACCGGCCGCCGCGTCAGGATCGGGGCGCGGACCGGCGGGCCATCGAGGTCACCGTCGATCGCATCATGGGACTCGCCTGATCTACGGTCGCGGCATGGACGTTGTCGACGAGCTCGGGTATCGACCCTTCGATGCCGACAATCACTACTACGAAAGCCTCGACGCCTTCACCCGCCACCTCGATCCCGCGCTCGGCCCCCGCTGCGTGCAGTGGGCCGAGATCGACGGGCGGAGATACCACGTCGTCGGTGGACGCGTGAGCCGGGCGGTCACGAATCCCACGTTCGACCCCATCGCCAAGCCCGGCGCGCTGCACAGCTACTTCCGCGGGAACCTCGACGGGAAGTCACCGCTCGAGCTGTTGAAGGACCGCGAGCCCCAGCCCGCCGCATACGTCGACCGCGACGCCAGGCTCGAGGCGATGGACGGGCACGGACTGAGTGGCGTCTGGCTGTTCCCGACCCTCGGTGTGCTCTACGAGGAGCTGCTCAAGGACGATCTGTTCGCAGTGCAGGCGACGTTTCGCGCGTTCAACCAATGGCTCGACGAGGACTGGGGCTGCAACTACCGCGACAGGATCTACGCGGCCCCCTACATCCCGTTCGGCGATGTCGACAACGCCGTCGCCGAGCTCGAGTGGGCCCTCGATCGCGGCGCACGAGTCATCGTCATGCGCCCGGCTCCCGCCTGGACCCAGCACGGTCCGACGTCGCCCGCCGACACGATGTTCGATCCGTTCTGGGCTCGCGTCAACGAGGCCGGCATCACGGTCGTGATCCACGCGGGCGACAGCGGCTACTCGTCGAACGGGTATGCCGAAGACGGCTTCTCCAGCACATTCAGCGGGGGATGGAAACCGTCGATCAAGGCATTCAACATCGAGCGTGCCGCATATGACTTCTTGATCACGCTCGTGCTCGAGAAGCTGTTCGAACGGTTCCCGAACGTCCGCATGGCATCGGTCGAGAACGGGTCGGAGTTCCTAGGTGACATGTTCCGCAAGCTCCGGTCGAGCCAGAAGAAGATGCCGGGGTGGTTCGGCGACGACCCCGTCGAGGTGTTCAAACGCAACGTCTGGATGAACCCATTCTGGGAGGACGATGTCGACGAGGTCGTCGCGCTCATGGGTGCCGATCGGGTGATATTCGGCTCGGACTGGCCCCATATCGAGGGCATGCCCCAGCCGCTCGATTTCGTGGTCGAGCTGAACAAGCTCGACCACGGGTCGCGGCGCCGGGTGCTGCTCGACAATGCCGTCGAGCTGACCAGCCTCCGACCGGCCTGACTCTGCCTTGGCTCACCCTGGGCCGCGATTGGTTACCGGCGGGTAGCCTGCGGAGGTCGACGCGAGGAGAAGCCCCATGACCGCCACGACAGTTCGCGCCAGCGCCGGTGAGGTCCGGACCGAGCTCGAAGCCTGGCTCGACGAGAACTGGGATCCGTCGCTCACGGCGGGGGAGTGGTGGCGCCTGCTGTCCGAGGCGGGCTGGGCGGACCCGTCGCTCCCCGAGAATGCCGGTGGCAGGGACTTCGGCCGCGACCAGGTCCAGGCGTGGTCGGTCACCCTGGCCGAGCGCGGCGTGCTCGGGCCGCCGAGCGGGCTCGGCCGGATGCTCGCCGCACCGACCATCGCGACCCACGGCACGCAGGAGCAGATCGACCGTTACCTGCCGAGCATCCTCGACGGCCGGCACGCGTGGTGCCAGCTGTTCTCCGAGCCGGGCGCAGGCTCCGATCTGGCGGGGTTGCAGTGCCGGGCCGAACGCGACGGTGACGAGTGGGTCGTGACGGGTCAGAAGGTGTGGACCTCCGGCGGCCAGATCGCCCAGTACGGCATGCTCATCGCCCGCACCGACCCGGACGCACCGAAGCATCAGGGCATCAGCTACTTCGCAATCGACATGGATCAGCCCGGTATCGACATCCGGCCGCTTCGCGAGATGACCGGCAGGGCGCTGTTCAACGAGGTGTTCCTCGATGAGGCGCGTGTCGCCGACGCGGACCTCATCGGCGGTCTCGGGAACGGCTGGCGGGTCGCCAATACGACACTCGCCTTCGAACGGGCCGGGCTCGGAAGCGCAGGCAGGTCGCCTGCATCGGCCACACCAGGGCCCATCGCCGGTGCGCTCGGTCGGACGGTGACCGATTTCCTCGGCAAGCCGAGCGAGGGCGGCGTGCCCCGCCTCGGCTCGGACATGTGGCAGTGGTTCGTCGAGCTGGCCCGCAAGCAGGGCCGCGGCGACGATGTGGTACTGCGTGATCGGCTGGCGGGGTTGTACACACTCATCGAGGTCAACCGGCTGTCGGGTCTGCGGGCCAAGGCCGGCGGTAGCCGCACCGGCGCCGAGGGGAACCTCGGCAAGCTGGCGATGAGCGAGCTCTTCCGGCAGTTTCGCGAGATCGGCCTCGACATCCTCGGAGCGGGAGGCATGCTGGCGGGCCGCGACGCAGAGAGCAATGGAGCCATTCAGGAGCTGGCGTTGTTCTCGCCAGGGCCGGCGATCTACGGCGGTACCGATCAGGTGCAGCGCAACATCATCGGCGAGCGGGTGCTCGGCCTTCCCAAGGAACCCGGACCGGCCAAGGACACGCCGTTCAGCGAGTTGCCCAAGAACTGACATCCCGACACCGCGAGTCGGGTGTGGCACTTGTCATGTTGCACTTTCGGCATTCGGTGGTACTGTATCGATTGAGAACTTAATCGATACAGTACCCAAACCAGTATCAGCACCAGAACCAGAGGGAGGACCTGTGCTCCTCAGCATCACCAGCTACGTCGGCCGTGACACCGAGACCGTCCGTGATCAGCTCGAAGCGGCCGTCGCTCCCGCCGCGTCGACGGCCGCGTTGCGCATCGGTCGACCCGGCGACCTGAAGATCGTCACCGCAACCGTCGCCGACGGCATCCACGTCGCGTCCGAGCTCGACGAGCTCGACGGCGCCAAGGTGTCCGTGTCGGGCGACGACTCGCTCGCCGAGCTCCGAATCGAACTGCCGTGGGGCGGGCCCGGCGAAGCCGGCCGCCGCTACCTGGCCGCATGTACGTTCGCGGCGCGCGTCGAGGCCGAGCTGCTCGCCGGCTGAGACCGGGCGGTAGCGTCGGCTCGTGACCCGCACGGTGACGCTCCAGACGATCGCCGACGAGATCGGCGTGTCGCGTGCGACGGTCTCGAATGCCTACAACCGTCCGGACCAGCTCTCGGCCGGGCTTCGCGAACGCATCCTCGCCGCGGCGACGAGGCTCGGATATCCGGGTCCTGATCCTGCGGCTCGCATGTTGCGCACCGGGCGCCGGGGAGCCATCGGTCTGTTGTTCAGCGAGGACCTCCGGACCGTCTTCGACGACCCCGACTCCGCGCTGTTCATCCGAGGGGTTACCGAAGCAGCCACTGACGCCGGCACCGTCTTGACGCTCATCCCGGTTCCCGTAGGCGTCGATCCCGCGACCAGTGGCGTGGCGTCGAGCGCGGTCGACGGGTACCTCGTCTTCTCGGTACCCGACGACCATCCGGCGCTGGCCATGGTGCTCGAGCAGCAGGTGCCCATTGTCCTCGTCGACGAGCCCGACCTCGGACGGCACCACTCGTTCGTCGGCATCGACGACCGGGCGGGCGCGCGGGCCGCAGCTGCCCACATCGTCGCACTGGGGCATAGCCGCATCGGCGCGATCGTGATGCGCCTCGGGCACCGCGATCAGCCCGGCCCGGTGGCGTCACGGGAGATCGGGCAGTCGACGATACGCATCGTGCGCGAGCGATGGGCGGGGTACACCGACGAGCTCGAAGCAGCCGAAATCGCGACCGACACCGTTCCCGTTTGGGAAGCCGGCGCGAATGATCCCGATCGGGGTCGAGATGCGGCATTCGACCTTCTCACCGCCCATCCGGAGATAACCGCACTGTTGTGTTTCAGCGATCAGCTCGCGATCGGTGCCAGTCAGGGCGCGGCCGCGCTGGGACGACGGGTGCCCGAGGACGTGTCCATCGTCGGGTTCGACGACATTCCTCGTGCGACGACATGGGACCCACCGCTCACCACGGTCAGTCAGCCGCTCGTCGACAAGGGCAGAGTGGCTGCCGAGCTGTTGATGGAGGGCACACGTACCGGACGCGCTCGTCGCGTCGACCTCCCGATCGGACTCGTCGTGCGGGAGTCGACGGCGCCTCCGACCACCCCCAGCTGACGGTCGATCGGGCATGCTGGAGGAGTGGACGACGAGCGTCGGGACGACCGGCTGATGGTGACGGACTCGGTCCGGATTCCGCGGCACGAGATCGAGGTTCGGTTCAGCGCGTCGGGTGGTCCGGGTGGTCAGCACGCGAACAAGGCAGCCACGCGCGCCGAGCTCACGTTCGACATCGAGACGTCGGCTGCGTTCACCGACGCGGAGCGCGCCCGGGTCCGGCAGCGGCTGGGCTCCACCATCAGGGTCGTGGCCGACGACGAACGTTCGCAGCGTCGGAATCGTGAGCTGGCCGAAGAACGGCTGGCCACTCGTCTGCGCGAAGCGCTCCACGTTCCGCGCCGACGTCGCGCGACCCGCCCGACCCGGGCATCACAACGCCGCCGAGTCGAGGCCAAGAAGCAGCGAGGCGAGCTGAAGCGCGGCCGGCAGCGCCCCACCAGCGAGGACTGACGGTTCTTGCTCCGGTCGGGCTGGAGACGGCTCAGCCCTGGAGCGGTGCCCAGGTTGCGTGGGTTCCCGAGCAGATGCGTTCGGGCAACGCGAGACGCGCCAGGGGGCCGGCGCCGGGCTGGGCTGCATCGAGCACGAGGCACTCGCTGCGGTCGCGGTCCACATCGACGGTGAACGTGATGAGGTACCCGTCGTCCTCGTGGTCGGCGCCATCTCGGGGTGCCATGACGGTCTCGCTCCCGTAGACGCCGTCGGGGAGCTCGTAGATCTCCTCCCGGCCCGTCTCGAGATCGTGTTTGACGACGCCGCGGAATCCGAACCAGCCCTCGACCGGGAGCGCATCGTAGGAGTACCGATGGCGACGTCCGGCGTGGCGACCGTTGATCATGCCGAACTCGCGGACGTTGTCGCCGAGCGGTTCCTCGCGGCAGGTCCCGGTGGTCAGATCGAAACGCCAGCGGTGCGGCCGCGAATCGAGCGCGAAGAGATCGAGATAACGGAAGAGCCGCTCATCGACCGTGGCATCGGCCGGAAGTCGGGGCGATGGATCGTGCTCGAAGAAGCCGTCGAGCACGATCTCGTCGCCGTCCTCGTAGGCGTTGATCCAATGGAGCACGAACGTCGGTTCGGCCTCGAACCAGCGGATCTCGTGGGTGGAACCACCACGAGGGATCACGCCGAAACGAGTCGGCAGGTCGGGGAAGAAGCGGGTGATGTGGCGGCCGGCATCGAGCGCCCGTGGGTCCCAGAACATCGGACAGTCGTTGACGATGGCGTAGTGCTCGGTGAACGCCATGTCGTGGGGGAGTCGGGGGCCGGGCAACGGCACCTCGATGTAGTTCGTGAGCGTGCCTTCGGGGCCGAGCTCGCCGTAGTGCATGTACGGGGCATCGGTGCTGTAGTTGAAGAACAACAGCTCGCCCGTGTGCTCGTCGACCTTGGTGTGGGCGGAGACGCCTTCGGGTGGGAAGCGGCCACCGAAGTCGGCCTTGCCCCGGCCGTCGAGTGTCGATGGATCGAATCGGTACAGGTCGCCGCACTGCCAGAAGCTCGTCAACGCCACGCCGGCGTGCACGACGACATCGGTGCTCGACGCATCCTTCATGCCCCGCCGCGCACCCCATCCCTCGGGCCGTTTCGCCAACGCGGGATCCTCTGCGATGCCGGCCCACAACGACTCTCCGGCCTCCTGTTCGGCGAGGAACCCGTCGGTACGGACGAATCGGTTGCGGTAGATCGCGTCACCGGCCTCGAAGGTCATCGAGTGCAACATCCCATCGCCGTCGAAGGGGTGATAGCGGTCGATCGGTGCCAGCAGCGGATTCTCGGTGTTGCGCAGGTACACGCCGTTGAGGTCGTCGGGGATCTCGCCCTCGACGTCGAGATCCCAGGCGTCGTACTCGGTGGTCTGGGGTCGCCACGCGCCGGTGCGGTACGGGTGGGTGTCGTCGGCCGGAAGGCGGGACTCGAATCGCTCGTTGACCTGGATCCGCACGCACGCTCCTCGGGTGGATGATCGGAATCGCCGTCGCGGTCGAGGCTAGTTGACCTGCTCCGGCGTCCCGCAGGTCAGCGGGCGAGCCAGTCGGTCCGGTCGACGCGCCAGCCCATGACGTCGGTCGAGTCGTCCGGCTCGCGCCGGATGCCCGCGTAGCCCAGGCGACGGGCGACCGCAGCACTGGCGGTGTTCGAACGTTCGTGATTGATCTCGACGTGGTCGATGTCGTCGGTCTCGAAGGCGGCCGTGGTGAGCTGTCGAGCGGTCTCGGTTGCCAGGCCGCGCCCGGTGTGGTCGGCGCCGATCCAGTAACCGAGGTCGAGTCCTCCCGGTCCGATGCGTCGGTGCAACCCACATCCGCCCACGGGAGCGGCGCGCTCGAAGATGCCGTACACCACCCCGTCGCCGGTCTCCCAGTAGCGGTCCCAGTGCTCGATCAACCGGCGCCGTTGCTCGATGGGCATCGGTTCCTCTGCTGCCCATGCCATCCAGGGTCGCAGGTGCGTGAGGCTGGCTTCGATGAGCCGCGACAACGGCTCGGCATCCTCGACCCGCCACCGCCGGATCACGAGCCGGGTCCCGGCGATGTGTTCGGGCAGGCGAGCCGACACGTGCTCGTCCCCATCGGCGTGGCCGGTCGCCATGGCGGTCCACCCTAGGCGTCGGGCTCGCTGCCCTTGCCAACCACTCGTCGAGGACAGCATGGAATGCCGGGGCTTCGTCTCCTGGTAGTCGGCGAAAGTCAGGCCCGGTTTCGTCATGGCCTCGAGCCCCGCCCGCACCTCGGCAAGGCATGAGGTCGCCGGACTCCTGCGATGCTCGCCGGCCGCGGATCGGCGAGGCAGGGACCGAAGTCCCAGAATTGACCGGTCGGTCAATTGTCGATGCGGCCCATGGTTGCGGCCGCGTCCTCGTTCCGGATCGACAGCGCGAACACGGCGGCGATGCCGAACAGGACGGCACTCGCACCGAAGGCGTAGCGGAAGGCCTGGACCCGATCGTCGATCGTCGATCCTCCCGAGGCGACGTCGTCGAGCGAGATCACCGTCGCCGACAGGACGGTGGCGGCCAGCGCCACGCCCACGGCGACCGCGGCCTGGCGCTGCGTGTTGAACAACGCGGTGGCCCGACCCATGTCGGGCAACGAGATCGTGGCGTAGGTGGCGGTCTGGATGGCGACGAACACGAAACCCATGGCGATGCCGCGGACCAACAGCACGGCGCCGATGACGCCGAGGCTCGTGGACTCGTCGACGGTGATCAGATAGAGACCCGGCACCAGCGCCCCCAGGCAGCCGCTGATGAGGAGCCCACGCGGGCCGATCGCGCTGTACAGACGTCGACCGACGAGCTGCGACGAGATGATGACGCCGATGGGCTGGGGGAGCAAGGTCAGCCCTGTGACGAGTGCAGAGTGGTCGCCGACCTTCTGGAGGAAGATCGGCATGAGGAAGATCAAGCTGAAGAACCCTGCATACGCGGGCGCCGAGGTGAGGTTCGTGGCCCGGAACAGCCGGTCACCGTAGAGGCGCAGGGCGAGGACCGGATTCTCGACTCTTTGCTCGACCACGACCAACACCACCAGTGCGACGACGCCGAGTCCGAGGGTCGTCAGGACGACCGGTGATCCCCAGCCCCGGCTCGGGCCGTCGGAGACAGCGAAGAGCACCATGGCCAGCCCGCCGCCGGAGAGGAGGATTCCCCAGCCGTCGATGCGGCTGGAAGCGCCGACGATCTCCTCGCGGAGCCACAACCAGCCGAGCACGAGTCCGACCGTTCCGACCGGGATGTTCACGTAGAAGATCCACCGCCACGAGAGGGTGTCGATGAGGATGCCGCCGAGCACGGGGCCGATCGCGGGCGCAATGACGGCGACTCCGATGACGAGCGTCGCCGCTTTGGCCCGCTCCTCCACCGGGTACGCGCGGAACAGCATCGCGGAGCCGATGGGAGTGATGAGCCCGGCGAACATGCCCTGTACGACGCGGAAGGCGATGAGCATCTCGAGCGAGGTCGCTGCCCCGCACGCGGTCGAGGCGAGCACGAACCCGATCAGGGCGATGAGGAACATCCGTTTGGTGCCGTAGCGGTCACCGAGCCAGCCCGACACGGGAATGGTGACCGCCAGCGCCAGGGCGTAGCCGATGATGGCCCAGTCGACGTCGGTGGACTCGACGCCGAACTCGTCGGCGAGCGTGGGGATGGCGATGTTGACGATCGTGCCGTCGAGGATCTGGATGAACAGCCCCAGGATGTAGACGGCAGCGACTCGCGACTTGTACTCGCTCAGCCGACCTCGCACAGCCGGACGCTAGCCGTCGGCCCGAACGGCACTGCGAATCGGTCGTTCAGTCGGCCGGGAGCTCGACGACGAACCGCGCCCCGCTCGGCGTCGCGTCGGTCACGGTGATCGTGCCCTGGTGGGCGGTGGCGATCTCGCGACAGATGGCGAGGCCGAGACCGCTCCCGCCCGCATCGGGAGTGCGGGCGTCGTCGAGACGGGTGAATCGGTCGAAGATCCGCTCGCGATCCGAGACCGGAACGCCGGGCCCGTCGTCGCTGACCACCAGGCGCACGGTCTCGTTCTCGCACCCGAGCGTCAGGCTGACCGCCGTCGCGGCGTGACGGGTTGCGTTGTCGAGCAGGTTCCGCACGAGCCGGCCGAGCTGTCGGGCATCGCCGATGACGGTCGCAGCCGACACGCCGCTCATGTCGACAATGGTCGCGGTTCGTTCCCGGACCTGACGAACCTCTCTGTCGACGATGACATCGAGATCGACGCGTTCGGATGGCAGGGTCGAGGTGGCGTTGTCGCTGCGCGTCAGGAACAGCAGGTCCTCGATCAACTTCTGCATACCCACCGCATCTTCGAGCGCGCTCTCACAGGTCGGCGTCAGGTCGTCGTCGGCGGTCAGGCCCACCTCGAGCTCGGCGCGGATCCTGGTCAGCGGTGTTCGGAGCTCGTGGGAGGCGTCGGCGACGAACCGTTGTTGGCGCTCGTTGGATGCCTCCAGACGGTCGAGCATCTCGTTCATCGTCCCGGCCAGCCTGGCGACCTCGTCACCCGTCGGTGGTTCGGGGACCCGTCGGTCGAGCTCGTTCAGGCGTATGTCGGCGACCTCCCTGCGGATCGCCTCGACCGGACGGAGGGTACGGCCGACCAGCCACCACACGACCAGTGCCAGCAAGACGACGGCGAGGGGTGCAACGACCGCCATCGTCACGGTGAGGGCGCGCAGGCTGTCGCGAAGGTCGTCGACGTTCTCGCCGACCACGAGCGTCTCGGTGCCGTCGGGCATGTCCAGTCGCCTCGCCAGGACCCGGTAACCGTCGTCCTCGAGCGGGAGGTGGTCGTCGGTGGTGATCGACTGTCGGCCGGACGGCATCTCGGCCAGCGGCCCGACATCGGCGGCGTTGTCGGTCGCGTCGATCACCTCGCCACCAGGGCTCAGGAGCTGGGCGAAACGGTCCTCGGGGTTCGTATTGGCGAATCCCGCGCCGACCACATCGCCGGCTGCGATCGCCTGGGCGATCTGGTCGGCACGGGTCTCGAGCGAGTTGTCGAGGTTCGCGAACAGCTGTTGCCGCTGGATGGCCACGACAGCGACGGAGGTGACCCCGAGCACCACTGCCATGATCAGCGCGGCGAGCAGGGTGATCCGGGACCGAATCGAACGCGATCGATGCGTCATCGCACTGGATCGCCCTCGGCGACCAGTCGATATCCGGAGCCGCGGATGGTTTCGATCGAATGGTGGTCGAAGGGCTGATCGACGGCGAGTCGCAGCCGGCGGATGTAGACCTCGACGATGTTGGGGTCGCCGTCGAAGTCGTGGTGCCACACGCCCCCGAGTATCTCGTCCTTCGACAACACCTGTCCCGCCCGGCGGACGAGGAACTCGAGCACGTCGAACTGCCGGGTGGTGAGCGAGACCTCGGTCTCGCCCCGCCACACGCGTCGCTCACCAGGGTCGATCCGGAGGTCGCCGACGGTCACAGGCGGCGGGCTGGTTCCGGTCGTGCGTCGCAGCATCGCCCGGATGCGCGCCAACAGGACGGGGAACGAGAACGGCTTCACCAGATAGTCGTCGGCCCCGGTGTCGAGCGCCTCGGCCTCGTCGAGGTCGCCATCCTTGGCGGTCAACACGAGGATCGGGGTCCAGTCGCCCGCTTCGCGCAGGTCGGCACAGATCTGGAAGCCGTTGCGTCCCGGCAACATCAAGTCGAGGACGATCAGGTCGAACGAGCCCTCGGTTGCCATCCAGAGTCCGTCGATGCCGTCGAAGGCGACATCGACGCTGTAGCCCTCACGCTCGAGGCCACGTTTCACCGTGGTCGCGATCTTCTTGTCGTCTTCCACCAGCAACAACTTCACGCGACCAGCTTGGCCCACGGAAGCTGACTGCCGGCTGAACCTGCCGTTCACGAGTCAGATGACGGTCAGCGGGAGTGGTGCACAATGGCCTTGTGGACAGGTACACCCGTACGGCTGACATGGCTCGTACGGGCTCAGCACAGGAGGAGCCATGAAGAAGCGCACGAGGGTCGCAATTGCCGGGGTCGCCGTTGCCGCGGTTGCCGTTGGAGGGGCATCGATCGCAGCAGCGAACGGCTTCGCCGACGACGACAGCAGCGACACACCGATCACGGGCGACGCGCTCGAGCGCGCATCACGCACCGCGCTCGATCATCTCGGCGAAGGGCGCGTCACCGAGACCGAGGTCGGCGACGAGGACAGCTTCTACGAGGTCGAGGTCACCCTCGACGACGGAAGCCAGGTCGACGTCCAGCTCGACGAAGGTTTCGCGGTCGTGGGCAGTGAGGCCGAGACCGGGCCCGACGACGACTGATCGCGTGCCGGTCGCCGATGTCGGCGACCGGGCCCAGGACTTCGGCCGATAGGTCGACGGCTCACCTACCCGTGCGCTCCTCAGGACGTGACGTCACCGATCCAGGCCAGATATGCCTGGCTGCCACCACTGATCGGGAGCGCTATGACCTCGGGGAGGTCATAGCTGTGCAGCTCCTCGATCGTCGCTTCGACCGCGGGCACCAGATCGTCGGTGGTCTTCGCGAGCACGAGGATCTCCGACTCCTCCTGGACCGCGTCGTTCCACACGAACGTGCTGGTGATCGGCAGGGCCTGCACGCAGGCGGCGACCCGCCGTTCGACCAGGGCGCCGGCGATCTGTCGTGCTTCGTTCTCGCTCGCGCAGGTCGTCATGACGACCGTTCGGTTGGTGGCCATCGACGCTCCCTTCGAGTGCGGCGTCGCCGACTCGAGGCGAAGCTACCTCGCCGCGCCGGTTTGCAGGTGAGCGCGACGGGCGAAGCTACCTCGCCCCGCCGGTTTGCAGGTGAGCGCGACGGGCCTTGCGGTTACCGCTGTTCGATGACGAGCGCGATGCGCCACTTCTGGTCTTGGGTCGGCCGCTGCGCTCGGCGTGGCTGGCCTTCTTGCGGTTCTTCGCCTTCTTCGGA
>JAOTZB010000328.1 GCA_029861625.1 Acidimicrobiia bacterium | reverse complement strand
GACACAGGCCAACCAGACCTCGCTCGCCCCTGACATCGTGGTGGCTTCCCAGGTGTATCGCTGGGAGGTCGTGCTCAGACAGATCATCAGCGACATCGATGCCGGAACACCGTCGGGCACGACCTATTCGGCCAACTTGGCCAACGGCGGCCTGGTCATCGAGTACAACCAGGGATATCCGTTGCCCCCCGAAGTCACGCAACGAGCTGACCAACTCATCGCCGCCATCGTCGACGGGAGCGTCACGCCGCCAGGATGAGCCGCACCGGGGCGAGCCTCGCGAGCCCCGACCAGTTGACGTCGTAGGTGGAGAAGTCGAAGGGGAACACCTGGTACATCGACCAGGTAGCCGGCTCGCCGCGACGGCGGCAGATCGGGCATCGCTGGGTCGCAGAGCCGGACACCCGATGTGGGAGGATCAGCAGTATGGGGATCGATAGTGGTAGCCGTACCGGGGTGGGCACGAGCGTCGAGGGGCGCCTGGCCGGCAAGACGGCGCTGGTCGTCGGCGGTGGGCAGCATCCGGGCGAAACGGTCGGGAACGGCAAAGCAGCAGCGCTGCTGTTCGGGTGGGCCGGGGCGAACGTGATGGTCGCTGATGCTCATCTCGACCGAGCGGAGGAGACCGCGGCCGAGATCGTGGCCGCCGGAGGCGAGGCCGTGGCCCACCAGTGCGACATCACCGCCGAGGCCGAGTGCGAGGCGATGATCGCCAGCGCCGCCGATCGGTTGGGTCGGATCGACGTGCTGCACAACAACGTCGGTATCGGCACCCACGACGGCAGCCCGACCCGCATCACCGAGGAAGGACTCGACATCATCCTCGACGTGAACCTCAAGGGTCTGGTCTTCACCTGCAAGCACGCCATCGGAGTGATGCGCCCCCAGGGCTCGGGCAGCATCATCAACATCTCGTCGGTCGCAGCGGTTAGCCCGTTTCCAGGGGTCGGGTACAAGACGACGAAGGCGGCGGTCAACGGCTACACCCAGAGCCTCGCCATCCGGTTGGCCCGCGACGGCATCCGGGCCAACGTGATCATGCCCGGATTGATGAACACGCCGATGGCCATCGAGGCCAACCTCCAGTACCGCGACATCTCACGCCAGGAGCTGGTGGAGGAACGCGACCGGCAGGTCCCCTTGGGCCGGAGGATGGGCACCGGCTGGGACGTCGGCTACGCCGCGCTCTTCCTCGCTTCCGACGAGGCGCGCTTCATCACGGGGGTTGCGTTGCCCGTCGACGGTGGGTCCAGTGCCCGGATCGGCTGACCGCCCATCACATGGTCGCGCTCGACGACGCCGGCGAGATCCGGACGGCGCTCCCGTTCGCCGCGAGGCCCACCGGTCGCCGCGTGGTGAACGACGCGGGTTGAGCCTGGTATTGCGACCGACGCGATCGCTTGTCGTCGAACGGCCATCTACTGTTGAGGACGGGAAGGCCGCATGAGAGTCACGTTCTGGGGCACGAGAGGATCGATAGCCAAAGCGGGACCGACAACGGTGCGCTACGGCGGGAACACGTCCTGCGTCGAGATGCGCTCCGACCGAGGAACCGTCATCGTCGTCGACTGCGGGACCGGTGCCCACGGCTTGGGCGCCGATATGCAGGCTCGGGCTGACGGTGCCCCCATCGAGGGGCACCTGCTGATCACCCACACCCACTGGGACCACATCCAGGGCCTACCGTTCTTCGCCCCCCTGTTCAACCCCGACAACACCTGGCACATCTACGGCCCTCGAGGCCTGAGCAACTCGCTGATCGACACCCTGGCCGGCCAGATGCAGTACTCCTACTTCCCCGTTTCCCTCGAGCAGCTGGCGGCCACCGTTCAGTATCACGATCTCGTCGAGGGCACCTTCGACATCGACGACTTCACCATTACGACCCAGTACCTCAACCATCCTGCCCTGACGCTCGGCTACCGCATCGAGGCCGACGGGGCGACGGTCGTGTACGCCTCGGATCACGAGCCGCATCGCCCCGCTCTGGCCGACGGCGGCGATCTCCTGGCCAGCGACCACGATCGCGCCCACATCCGATTCCTGCAGGGGGCGGACCTGCTGATCCACGACGCGCAGTATCTGTCGGATGAGTACCCGTCGAAGCGGGAATGGGGCCACAGCACGGTCGAGTACGTCGTCGACGCGGCTCACCAGGCGAGGGTGGCCCGAGCCGCCCTCTACCATCACGATCCAGGCCGTAGCGACGACGCGCTGGACGAGATCGTGGCACGGGCGCGGGCTCGGGCCCATGCGGCCGGGTTCGGTGGTGAGCTGTTCGGGGCCAAGGAAGGGATGGCCGTCGAGCTGAACGGCAGCGAGGCCGGTGTCCCCGACACCGTGCGGTACCGCGGGGCGGCCACCAGACAACCCGCCGTCGACGACGTGCCGCGCTCAGTGCTGATCTCAGCCCCGAGCGCCGAGATCGCAGCGGTCGTCCGCGAAGCGGCGCAGGCGGAGGACCTGCAGATCTCGGAAGAGATCCCCCCTGGCCTCGTCATCGAGGCGGTCCACGCGGAGGAGCCGGGCATCGTCGTGCTCGAAGACCACGACGACGTGTTGGACCAGGCTCGATCGATTCGCGCCATCGGGGAATCCTACGGCGCCGACGTCAGCATCTTCGCGATCACTCGGTCGAGGTCTCGGCACCATGTCGGCACCGAGCCGATCACCGACTGGCTGCTGTGGCCATGTAGCGGGGTCTACGTGCGCACGAAGCTGCACGCTGCGTTGCTGCGTCGCTCGTGCCGCTGGCAGAACGCGCCTCTCCCGCCGCACGAAGACCGTCGGCTCGCATCGCTGCACCGGTTGGGCATCCTCGACACCGAGCCGGAGGCCCGCTTCGATCGCTTCACCAGGGAGGCGAGCTTCCTGCTCGACGTGCCGGTGGCACTCGTGAGCCTCGTGGACTCCGAGCGGCAATGGTTCAAGTCCGCGTATGGAACCGCCTTGACCGAGACCCACCGAGATGTGGCGTTTTGCGCCCATGCAATCGTCGACGGTGAGATCCTTCAGGTGCCGGATGCGCTGCAAGATCCGAGATTCGCCGACAATCCAGCCGTAACGGACGATCCCCGGATCCGGTTCTACGCCGGAGTGCCGTTGATCCTGTCGGACGGGAGCCATCCCGGCACGCTGTGCGTCATCGACTACCGGCCCAGGCTGCTCGATGAGACGAAACTGCAGGAGCTGTCGCGCCTCGCCCGGCTGGTGGCTTTGGAGCTCGAAGCCGATCCACAGCGCTGACACGCCGACCGGTTCGACGGCGATGCTTGTCGGGACGACCGCAGCGGTCCTAGCATTCGAACATGTCGGCCTGGAACTTCGCCACCACCTGGGAGATCGCGGCCGAGAACATTCCGAGCGCACCTGCCGTCGTGCAGGGGGACCGCACGGTTTCGTGGTCGGACTTCGACCGGCGGGCCGACGGCTTGGCCGCCTGGTTGGTCGCCACCGAGCTGCGACGCCAGGACAAGGTAGCGCTCTACCTCTACAACGGCCCGGAGTATCTCGAAGCGTGCTTCGCGTGCTTCAAGGCCGGCCTGGTCCCGGTCAACACCAACTACCGGTACGCCGATGAGGAGCTGGCCTACCTCTGGGACAACGCCGACGCCGTCGCCGTGGTCTTCCACAGCAGCTTGGCCGACCACATCGAGCGACTCCGTGATCGCCTTCCACTGGTCAGGGCATGGCTGTGGGTCGACGACGACGGCAGACCGTGCCCCAGCTGGGCAACACCGTACGAGTCGACAACGGCGACCGCCACCGGCCGGGTGACGGCGCCGTGGGGACGGGGCGCCGACGACCTGTTGATGATCTACACGGGCGGCACGACCGGGATGCCGAAGGGCGTGATGTGGCGTCAGGACGACCTCATGCGGGGCGTGATCGGCGCTACCTCTAAGCTGTTTCGGGGCCCGGCCGACTACGAGACGATTCGGACGGCCATCACCGGCCCCGGCCGGGTCGGGCTGCCCGCCTGCCCGTTGATGCACGGTACCGGCTGGTTCTCGTCGCTGGCGCTGCTCTCCACGGCCGGCTCGGTCGTGCTCCTGCGCGGTCGCCACTTCGACGCCGAGGAGCTGCTGGATTGCTACGAGCGCCACCACGTGTACGTCTCGGCGATCGTCGGCGACGCGTTGGCCAAACCGATCCTCGCCGCCCTCGACGCCCACCCGGGGCGGTGGGATCTTTCGGAGCTTCGGGTGCTGAACTCTTCGGGCGTGATGTGGTCGGCGCCGGTGAAGGCCCGACTCCTCACCCATCTCCCCCACGTTCGGCTCGTCGACAACTTC
>JAOTZB010000050.1 GCA_029861625.1 Acidimicrobiia bacterium | reverse complement strand
TCGTCGTGCTCACCGCATGCGGCGGATCCGAGAACTTCGACGCCGCCGGTGACGGCGCCGGTCCGGTTGTCGACGAGACCGACGACGAGGCCGGCGCCGACAGTGGCGATGCGTCGTCCGGCGGCCAGGCCGTCACGGGGCTCGTCGCGTCTCTGAACGACTTCGGACTGGGACTGTTCGAGGTCGACGCGGTGACCGGCGAATCGCGCCAGCTCACGATGGAAGGTGTCGAGTTCGTCGATCGCACGCATCCGCCGATCATCGTCGGTGATCGGGCATGGATGCTCACCCTGACGACGATCGACGGCCAGGACTTCTCGCAGGTCGTCGGAGTCGGGCGGGTCGACCTGGTCACCGGCGAGGGCGACGAGATCGTGGTCCTCGGCCCGAACCGGGAGAACGACGAGTCGGCCGAGACCATCTCGTACCGGCTGGTCGGTGCCGATCGAGACTCGGCGTGGGTCAGCATCGCCCCGTTCGGGTCATCAGCGATCGACGTCGTGCATCGCCGAATCGACGCGACGACAGGCGAGACGATCACCGAGCTCGCGGGTCTCGAGTATTCGTTCGAGAGCGATGCCGCATCGTGCACCGCCGAGCTGCGCAATCCGATGATCCTCCCCGACGGCAGCTTCGTCGGTCTGGCCGGCGGTTGGCCGGCGACGGTCGACATCGAGACCGGCGAGATCACGGCGACGGTGCCCTGGTGTGAGTCGGGTGCCGAGTCGTTCGAGCCCTTCCGGCTCCGCTCGCTCGTTCCGCCCGAGGCGATCAACGACTACGCCGTGCCCGAGGACGCCCGGCCGGTCCCGCCCGAGGCCCTCGACGACTTCTTCGGCTTCGGTTCCGAACCGGCGCCGTCGGGAGGTGCGTATGTCGTGAGCGACGACGGTCACTTCTGGTGGGTCTTCTCGGACCTCATCGCGTACCAGCGGGGCGACACGGCGGTCAACACGATCGTGGGCGGGGTGGTGCGGTTCGACCCCGTTGCCGGTGAGGTCGTCGATGTCTGGCCGCTCGGGGAGCTCGCCGGACACTGGTTGTCCGCCCAGGAGAACGGCTACAGCGGCCTGTCTGGCCCCGAGCTCGCCCATGTCGGTGGCGACCTGTGGGTCGTCGACGGTCGAGAGGACGCACCTGTCCTCCGGCTCGATCCCGAGACGGGCACGATCGACGTGCTCCCGGTGCCGAAGGGGGACGACATCGACCTCACGCAGGTCTCGCTCGTCGGCGCCGATGACGATGGAATCTGGCTGGAGGTGAGTCGCAGGATCATCACCACCGACGACGAGGCCGGCCGCACGACGACAGGCACGCTCTTTCTCGACAGGATCGACGCCGGCGTCGGCGCCTTCACCCTGTCGGTACCCGAACGGGACATCCTCGGTCTCTGAGGTCGCGACACCGCCCGGCCGTCGAGTCGCCCATCATCGCTGGTCTCCGGGCGAGGTGTCGTGAGCGGGGAATCCCGGCACGCCGTCCTCGAGCTGCACGCCCGTGCTGTTCAAGAACCCCGACACGAGCCGGTAGAACCCGGCGACCACGACGAGCTCGATCAGCTCGGCCTCGTTCCAACGTTCGCAGAGCTGGGCCCATGTCGACTCGGTGATGCAGTCGTCGTCGTGCAGCTCGTCGGCCAGCGCGAGGAGCGCCCGATCGTGGCCCGACCAGTGGTAGGCGTCGATCGGTCGGGTCAGGGCGTGGATCTCCTCCTGGGTGACGCCCGCCTCGGCGCCGACGAGCGTGTGCTGGCCGAACTCGTACCGGGCTCGCGCGTTCCAGCCGACGCGCAGGATGACCAGTTCTCGCTCCCGCGCCGGGACGAGACCCTTGTCGAGGATGAATCCGCCGAAGCGATTGAAACGATCGAGAAGTCTCGGATGATGAGCGAGCACGCCGAAGATGTTCAACGGACGGCCGTCGCGCATGAACGTGGTGGCGAGGATCGCCTGGTTCTCCGGTTCCTCCGGATCGACAGGCTCGATCCGGTAGTCGCGTGGGCGCGTCGTCACGGCATCTCCTCGGTCCGGGCCGACCGTACCGGGCCGACCGTGGCGGGTCGAGCCGATCGGCCCGAACCTCCCGAACCTCCCGAACCGCTGGTGGCCCGATCGTTGGTCAGGGCTCGGCGGTCACTTCGTCGAGGCCTTGGGTGAGCGTGTTCCAGGAAAGCGTTGCGCACTTGATCCGCACCGGGAACTTGACGACACCGCGGAGGGCCTCGAGATCGCCGAGCGCGATTTCGCCGTCGATCTCCCCGGACCCGACCTCTCCGCCGAGCTCGTGTTCGTGGATCGACATCATGGCCTTGAAGGCTCGGGTGATCTCGCGGGCTTCCTCGACCGTCTTGCCCTTGATGGCCGCCGACATCATCGACGCCGATGACTGACTGATCGAGCAGCCCTGGCCGCCGATCCGGACGTCGTTGATGACCCGTTCGTCGTCGACATCGACGTAGACCACCACCTCGTCACCGCACAGCGGGTTGAAGCCCTCGGAGCGATGGGCGGGTGGGGTCTCGAGCTCGCCCCGATTCCGGGGGCTGCGGTAGTGATCCAGGATGATCTCGCGGTAGAGGTCTTCGAGTCCGGGCATGGCGTGCTCCGTTGGCGGGTCAGAAGGCGAACATATCGGCGGCGCCGTCCAACGCCGTGGACAACGCGTCGATGTCGGATTCGTCGTTGTAGACGTACAACGACGCACGCGACGTGGCGTTCACCCCGAGGACCTGCATCAGCGGCTTCGCGCAGTGGTGGCCGGCGCGAACGCACACGCCGTGTTGGTCGAGGACCTGCGACACGTCGTGGGGGTGCACGTCGGCGAACTCGAACGAGAGCACACCACCACGGCTCGCGGGCTCGGACGGGCCGAAGATCCTCAGCTTGTCACCGTGGTTCTCGGCGAGCGTACGCAGCGCGTAGGCCGTGAGGCTGACCTCGTGCTCGCGGACGGCATCCATGCCGAGCGATGTGAGACAGTCGGCCGCCGCGCCGAGGCCGATCGTCTCGGCGATCGCCGGTGTGCCCGCCTCGAACTTCCACGGCAGCTCGTTGGTCGTGAAGCCCTCCTTGGTGACCTGGAGGATCATCTCGCCGCCGCCCATGAACGGTGGCATGGCCTCGAGCAGCTCGCGGCGGCCCCACAGCACGCCGATTCCCGTCGGGCCGCACATCTTGTGGCCGGTGAACGCCACGAAGTCGGCGCCGAGTGCCTCGACATCGGTCGGGACATGGGGCACGAGCTGGCTGGCGTCGACGAGGACGATCGCATCGGCATCGTGAGCGGCGTCGGCGATGGCGCGCACCGGGGTGATGGTGCCGAGCACGTTCGACATGGCCGAGAACGCAACCAGTGAAGCCCCGTCGAAAAGTCGGTCGATGTCGTCGAGCACGAGTCGACCCTGGTCGTCGATGGGAATCCAGCGGAGCTCGATGTCGCGTTCGGAGGCCAGTATCTGCCAGGGCACGATGTTGGCGTGGTGCTCGAGCTCGGTGAGCACGACGACGTCGCCGTCGTGGAGGTTGGCGCGGCCCCAGGTCTGGGAGACGAGGTTGATGGCCTCGGTGGCGTTGCGGGTGAAGATGACCTCGGCCGCAGACGGGGCTCCGACGAAGGTGGCCACTTTCTGCCGGGCCGCTTCCATCCGTCGGGTAGCGAGATCGGCGATCGTGTAGGCGCCGCGGTGCACGTTCGCGTTGATCGTCTCGTAGTACTCGTTCATCGCGTCGAGCACGACGCGGGGCTTCTGCGACGTCGCCGCCGAGTCGAGGTAGACGATCTGGTGGCCGTTGACCTCGCGTTCGAGGAGGGGGAAATCGGCCTTGACGGTCGCGGTGTCGAGCGTCATGCGACGTCGGGATCGGCGTCGGTCGAGGCCGGGCTCACCGGAATGCCTCGTATCCGTCTCGTTCGAGTTGTTCGGCCAGCTCCATGCCGCCCGAGGCGACGACTCGGCCGTCGACGAGGATGTGCACGACGTCGGGCGTGAGCTCGTCGAGGAGTCGCCGGTAGTGCGTGATGATCAACACGCCGAGGTCGGGGCGTTCGGCCTTCACCGCCCTGACCCCGCGGGCGACGACCTTCAGTGCGTCGATGTCGAGGCCGGAGTCGGTCTCGTCGAGGATCGCGATCTCGGGCTCGAGGATTGCCATCTGCAGGATCTCGTTGCGTTTCTTCTCGCCCCCCGAGAATCCCTCGTTGAGGTAGCGGTCGGCGAATGCCGGGTCCATGTCGAGCCGGTCCATCCACTCCATGATCGACAAACGCAGCTCGAGCACGGAGAGATCGACGCCCTTGCGGGCCGACAGGGCCTGGCGCAAGAAGTTGATGACCGAGACCCCCGGAATCTCCTGGGGGTACTGGAACGCGAGGAACATGCCGGCCTTGCCCCGGACATCGGCCGACCAGTCGGTGATGTCGTCCCCACGGAACAGGACCCGGCCATCGGTGACCAGGTACTCGGGGCTGCCGAGCAGCGAACTGGCGAGCGTGGACTTACCCGACCCGTTCGGTCCCATCAACGCGTGCACCTCGCCGGGCTCGATCCGGAGGTCGACACCCTTGAGAATGGTGGTGTCGTCGGTGCCGACGTGGAGGTTCTCGATGGCGAATAGCGGGGGAGCCATGCCGGGTAGTGTATTAGCACTACCCGCGTAGTGGATATGTCGGGACATCACTTTCCGGTGGACGCGCGATGCTTCCCCACGAGGTCTTCCTTCCAGGTCCGGAAGCGTTCGTGGGTCTCGCCACTGGGTCCGATCCCGCTTCCCGTTCCGTCGGCGTAGAGGCGGAACGCGAAGTGCCGGCCCAGGTCGTTCGCATCGATGGCGAGGTACCGGGCGTCGGCGCCGCGGGCCGGTCCCGCTCGCCACAGCAGCCATGGCCCGAGCCGTCGTTTGTAGGCGATCTGGGGGTGATCGATGTCGTCGCCGAGGCCGAGGAGCGCGGGTGGTGCCTCGACCCATGCCGTGGCCGGGATGTTGCGGTCACGGATCGGGGTGGCGGGCAGGTCGTCGGTGTGGACGGGCGTCGGGTCGAACGGTCGCTCGTCGGCGGGAAGTGCTCGGCTCACCAGCCCCGGTCGATCCACTCTTGGAGGTGAGGTGACTCGGCGCCGATGGTCGTATCGTCGCCGTGTCCGGGCATGACGATCGTCTTCGCGGCCAGCGGCGCGAACAGGCGCCGGTCGATCGACTCGATGATCTTGTCGAAGTCGCCGCCGGGGAACTGTGTTGCGCCCGGACCACCCGGAAAGAGAGTGTCGCCGCTGAACACCACCGGCGCGCCGTCGAGCCGGAACGACATCGAGCCCGGCGTGTGTCCGGGATTGAGGATGGTGTGGAGCCGGAGCCGGCCGACCTCGATGACCGACTCGTCCTCGAGCAGGTAGTCGTAGCTCTCGAGCATCTCGGCGTCGGCCTGGGTGACGCCGACCTCGTAGCCGGCCTCACGAACCGCCGGGACGGCCTGGATGTGGTCCCAGTGGCCGTGGGTCTCGAGCACCGTGCGGACCCCGAGCGACGAGCACAGCTCGAGGAGTCGGTCGTGTTCGTTGGCAGCGTCGATCAACGCGGCCTCGCCGGTTTCGCGGCAACGAAGGATGAAGACGTTGTTGTCCATGGGACCGACGACGACCTTGTGTATCTCCGCGAGCGTGTCGCGGTAGTGCAGGGTCGGACCGGCGTCGGGGGCGGTGGCGCGGTGACCGTCGGCGGTTCCGCAGTAATGTTCGAGCTCGCTCATGCAGCCAGTCTGCCCGGTCGCGGCGCCGGATTCACTCCGCGAGCGGGGTGATCACGTCGAAGCCGAGCATCGACGCGGCCGGGAGCTGGCTGTGCGAGAACGTGAGGAACCGCACGGGCCGGGGCAGACGAGCCGCCGCCGCCACGTGGATGGCGTCGACGGTCCGCAGCCCGTAGGTCGCCCCCAGCTCGACTGCCCGGGCGAGGCACCGGTCATCGACGGGGATGACGGTCATCGCGTCCCAGTCGGCCCGGAACGCCGCCCACAGCTCGTCGAGCTGGCCCGGTGAACCGGCCAGCCGTCTCAAGGCCAGCTGGGTCTCGCTCCGAGCCAGTGCCGACGCGCACCAGACCTGCTCGGCGTCGAGCGTCTCCTCGACCAGCATCGATCCGGGATCTTGCACGTAACGGCGCAACAACGCGGACGTGTCGATGTACAAGACGGCCCGATCGGCCCTGGCGACGGGCGTCATGGCCCTCGCAGCTCGTCGAGCACGCGGTCGACGCTCGCATCGACCGGCAGTGCGAGGAGCCGGCGGGTCGCAGGCCGACCGAGGCGTCCGGGGGGCTCGACGAGGCCGGCGGCGACGAGATCGTCGAGCGTGACGCCCGCTCGGTCGGGTTCGAGTGGTGCGAGCTGGGCGACCGGTATCCCGTCGACGGTGACGACGATGCGTTCACCCGCGGCGGCGCGCCGCACCACCGCGGCGACCTGGTTGCGCAGCTCCCGGATGCCGACCCGTTCCACAGCTCGACCGTAGCACACGTGTACACACCTGATTGGCTTCGGTCGGTGGCCCCGCATATGGTGACGTCGGGTCAGAGGAGCCGACCCAGCAGACCCAGGGGAGAGCCACCGTGAATTTCGCCTTCAGCGAGGAGCAGGAGCAGCTCCGCCAGTTCGTGCACCAGTTCATGGACGACAAGTCCCCCGAGGCCGAGGTCCGCCGGCTCATGGAGACCGACGAGGGGTACGACCCCGATGTGTGGTCGCAGATGGCCGATCAGCTCGGGCTCCAGAGCCTCATCGTTCCCGAGGAGTACGGAGGTCAGGGGTTCGGCTACGTCGAGCTCATCGTCGTGCTCGAAGAGATGGGACGAGCGCTGCTCTGCGCGCCCTACTTCTCGACCGTTGCGCTCGCGACCAACACGCTGGTCCATTCCGGCGACGACGCCGCCAAGGCTGCCATCCTGCCGGCCATTGCCTCGGGCGAGACCATCGCCACCGTCGCGTTCACCGAGGAGAGCGGCCGATGGGACGAAGCCGGGATCACCATGCCGGCAACCGCCGATGGCGACGGCTGGCGACTCACCGGCACCAAGATGTACGTGCTCGACGGCCACATCGCGAACATCTTGATCGTCGCGGCCCGCAGCGACGCCGGCGTGAGTCTGTTCCACGTGGCCGGCGATGCCGACGGAGTCACGCGCACCGCGCTCTCGACGATGGACCAGACTCGCAAGCAGGCCCGGGTGCAGTTCGACAACACGCCCGCAACGCTCATCGGCCGCGACGGTGGTGGGTGGGACGTGCTCCAGACCGTCCTCGACCTCGCCGCGGTCGCATTGGCCGCCGAGCAGGTCGGCGGCGCCCAGAAGTGCCTCGACATGTCGGTGGAGTACGCGAAGGTCCGGGTGCAGTTCGGTCGGCCGATCGGGTCGTTCCAGGCCATCAAGCACAAGTGCGCCGACATGTTGCTCGAGGTCGAGTCCGCGAAGTCGGCGGCGTACTACGCAGGTTGGTGCGCGTCGGAGATGAACGACGAGCTGCCGTCGGTCGCGAGCCTGGCCAAGGCCTACTGCTCCGAGGCCTATTTCCATGCCACGGCCGAGAACATCCAGATCCACGGCGGCATCGGCTTCACGTGGGAGCACCCGGCCCACCTCTACTTCAAGCGGGCCAAGAGCAGCGAGCTGCTCTTCGGCGACCCCACGTATCACCGCGAGCTGCTCGCGCAGCGCATCGGAATCTGATCGGGCGGAGCCGGGGTCACCGCTGACTCGTGGTCTGGGTCTTCGCCGTCGGCGCGGTCGTGCTCGTGGTCCTCATCGCGCTCCTTGCCATCGGGCGGGTCTCCGCCCAGCTGTCGTCGACCCCGGCGACCTCGGTCTACGACCTCTACGAGGCCACCGACTTCATCGCTGATCGCCTTCCCGACGCGCTGCGGGCCAAGCTGTCGTCCGAAGATGTCGAACAGCTGCTCCGCTGGCGGCTCAATCATCTCCGCGATCACGGGCTGGCCACGCTCGGACGGGTCGACGAGGAGGCCGAGCTCGCAGCCCGCGCCGCCGAGCGTCGCAAGCGTGACCGGGTGGCCGAGGACGAGGCAGTCATCGACCATCTGCTCCACCTCGCGCTCGAGTCCGACCGCGACATCGACGAGGTCGACGTCGTCGTCGTCCTCGACCTCGAGACCGAATACCTCGTGGCGATAGGGGCACTCGGTCCGGCTGCGGAGGCCTGAGCTCCCGAACTGTCGCGCATTGGTCCTGCGGGTGTGCTTGGATGGTGGGACCGATGAAAGGAGGTGGTCCAGTAGTGAGTTCTAGATCTGGGACTTCGGAGGTGGCTGGCCGCTAGGCAGGCCCGTTGGACCACCTGGCGAATACCCGCCAGTAGCCGCCGGACATCGCGGTTGGGCCCGGTCCCGCCCAATGCAGTCCGCAGTCCGGTTTCCATCCAGCCGTTTCGAATGAAACGTTCGTGGGGGGCACCTCCGGGTGCCCCCCACGTCGCGTCCGATCCGCGGAGCGACCGCCGCGCCGCCGGGTAGCATCGCCGCAACCGATCGAGGAGCGAGCACCGCAATGGATCGTCCGACCAAGTTCGAGGACTTCCGCTATATCGGCGACAAACGGAACCAGGTCGTCTACGACGTCGACGCGGTAGAGGACGAGACCGTCATCGACGAGCTGATGGCGTCGGAGCAGTTCGCGAGCTTCGCTCCCGACACGCTTGCCGAAGCCCGCAACCGCGGGTACCGCGCCCGGTCGGCATAGCCACTTGGAACTGCGCTTCGACTCCGACGGATTCGAGCTCGTCGGACACCTTGCTCGTCCCGAGCGACGTTCGGTCGGTCGGCTGCCCGGCCTGGTGATCTGTCACGGATTCCCGTCGGGCGCCGCGGGTCCCAGCTCGAGTGTCACCGGCTACCTGGCGTTGGCAGATCGGATCGCGCAGGATCTCGGCTGGGTCGTCCTGGCCGTGAACTACCGGGGCTGCGGTGGGTCCGAAGGGAACTTCTCCCTGAGGGGCTGGTACGACGACACCTGTGCCGCGGTCGAATGGCTCGCCGGCCAGACCGACGTCGGAGCGGTATGGATTGCCGGCTTCGGCACCGGCGGTGCGTTGGGGATCTGCGCCGGCGCCAACGACGACAGGGTGCGGGGAGTGGCGGCCGTTGCGCCCCCGGCCGACTTCGATGACTGGTGCCGGAACCCACGCCGATTGTTGCTCCACAGCCGCCGGCTCGATCTGATCCACAGCGACGACTGGCCGGCGTCGTTCGACGACTGGGCAGCGGAGCTGGGCACCCTCAAGGCCGTCGACTCGGCGCCGATGCTCGCGCCGCGGCCGCTGCTGCTCATCCACGGAGCTGACGACGAGGCAGTGCCGGTGTTCGACTCGCGTGTCATCGCCGACGCGCACGGAAACGCCGATCTGCGTGTCATCGGCAGCGCCGGTCACGCCCTCAGGTACGACCCACGCGCCGTGGCCGTGTTGCTGGGCTGGCTCGATCGCCAGCGGCACCGGACCCCCCTGTAGGCCGCGGGCACAGCGCGCCGCGGGGTCCGGTCGGTCAGCGCTTGCTGGCCGTGACCGCGAAGCCGAGCGCATGTTGGGCGGCCGAGATCGGATCGTGGTTCCAGCGCCCGATCCGACCGAGCAGGAGCGGGCGCTTGAGGACCAGCCGTCGCATCACGCCGCGACACCGCCACCACAGCTTGCCGAGCGGCGCGACATCGGCGATGGCGAAGGCCGTGGCGAGCGGGTCCCAGCACAAGGGCTCGATTCGCTGGTCGCCGACGTCGATTCCCGCTTCGGAGAGGACGTGGCTCCAGCCCTGCGCGGTGTGTCGGTGGTAGTCGTCGGGCGACGGGTGATCGCGGAACAAGAACGGGACGAGCAGGTGCAGCTCGCCTCCGGGCCGGAGGACCCGCCAGGCCTCCCTGGCGGCCATCACGTCGTCGGGGAGATGCTCGAGCGTGTTCAACGAGATGACCGTATCGAAGCTCTCGTCGGCGAACGGCAGCGGTTCGCGAACATCCGAGAGGGTCGTCGGTTCCATCTCGGCGGCCAGGTTCACCGAGACCAGCTCGCTGGCACCGTGCAGCCGGTCGGCGTAGTCAGCTGCACGCCCACCCCCGATGTCGAGCGTGCGGCCCCGGAGCTCGATGCTCTCGAGCTTCTCGTAGATCAGCTCTCGCGAGAGGGAGTGTGGGCTCGAGACGAGTCGCTCGTAACGCGCCGCCGACGGAGGTGCCGGGGCGACGAGCGGCCCGGAGAAGTAATCGCCGGTTCCGCTCATGTTCGGGGGAACGCGGGACCGAGCCCCTCCCGGGTCGTCGGGATCACGACCCGCCGGCGCCCGATGGGTCGGTCTTCTTCTTGCCCTTGGCCTTCTGGGCCCGCTTCCAGTCGCGCACCCGGGCCAGCGCATCGGGGCCGTCGATGTCGGCCACCGATCGTGGTGTGGACTCGGCGAACGGGCCGGCAGCCTGCTCCCACCCCTCCGGTCGCTCGTCGAGCCGTTTCGCCAGGATGGCCACGAAGATCTTCGATTTCTCCTCGCCGTAACCCGGGAGCGCCCGCAAGCGCTCGTAGAGCTCCTCGCCGGTGCGCACGTCCTTCCAGACGTTCGCACCATCGCCGCCGTACTGGGCTGCGAGCACCGTGCAGAGGTCGTGGATCCGGCGCCCCATGCTGGCCGGGAACCGGTGGACGGCGGGCTTCGACACGCACACCGCCACGAGGTCCTCGGGATCCATCGCCGCGATCGTGACAGCGTCGAGGTGGCCCAACCGTTCCTTCAGGGTGGCCGGGCCCTTGAAGGCCCATTCCATCGGCACCTGTTGATCGAGCAGCATGCCGATCAACAGCGCCGTGCCGTCGCTGTTCACGAGTCGATCCGCGTCGGGATCGCCCGTCACCGCAAGAGTTCCGAGAGCCATGGTGCCAGCGTAGACCGCGGCCGCTCGGTCAGCCTGCGAGCTCGGGGCAGGGTCGGTTGTCGAACGACGCTGGGTCGATCGCAGCCCCGTCGACGCCGTAGTGAGCGATGGCATCGGCCACGACGGAACTGTCGACGACGCCGTCGGCGGCGAGCCCGGATAGTACGGCCACGACGACATGGGGCGTGCTCACCTCGAAGAACTTCCTGAGCGCCTCGCGAGTGTCGCTTCGCCCGTAGCCGTCGGTGCCGAGCGACAGGTAGCGGCGTGGCATCCACCGGGTCACCTGATCGGGTACCGCAGTCATGTAGTCCGACAACGCGATGATCGGTCCCTGCGAGTCGGCGAGCTTCGACGTGACCTCGGCGGTCCGCTGGGGCTCCCCGGGATGCAGACGGTTCCAGCGTGCCGTGGCCAGCGCTTCCTCGCGGAGCAGCTTGTACGACGTCGCGCTCCAGAGCTCGGCCGACACGCCCCAGTGCTCGTCGAGCTCGGCCTGGGCCTCCTTCGCGGCCCGGTGAGCCACGCCCGAGAAGACGATGGTCGCCCTCGCCTCGTGACGATCGGGCCCGTCGTCCCACTTGTACAGGCCGCTGGTGATGTCGGCGTCGCTCACGTGATCGGGGCGGGCCGGCATCTCGTAGTTCTCGTTGTAGATGGTGATGTAGTAATAGATATCCTCGCCGTGGGCCGGGCCGGCATCGGGATACATCCGCTCGAGGCCGTCGCGGACGATCGCGCCGAGCTCGTACGCGAACGCAGGGTCGTAGGCCTGGCAGGCCGGCACGGTGCTGGCGAGCAGGAGGCTGTGACCGTCCTGGTGCTGGAGTCCTTCACCCATCAGAGTGGTACGCCCGGCCGTTGCGCCCATGAGGAACCCGCGGGCTCGGGAGTCGGCCGCCGACCACGCCAGGTCGCCGACGCGCTGGAAACCGAACATCGAGTAGAAGGTGAAGAACGGGACCATCGGCACGCCGAGGTTGGCGTAACTCGTTCCGGCGGCGATCCACGAGGCCATCGATCCGGCTTCGGTGATGCCCTCCTCGAGCAGCTGTCCGTCCTTGCCCTCGGCATAGGAGAGGAGCAGCGCGTGATCGACTGGTTCGTAGAGCTGGCCGGTCGAGGCGTAGATCTTGAACTCGCGGAACAGCGCGTCCATCCCGAAGGTACGGGCCTCGTCGGGCACGATCGGCACCACCCGCTCGCCGAATCGATCGTCGCGCATGAGGTCGCGCAGCAGCGACGTGAAGGCCATCGTGGTCGACACCTCACGCCCACCCGAGCCCTTGTCGAGCCCGGTGAACAACGACCGGTCGGGGAGCTCGAGCGGCCGGCGATTGCGGATGGTCCGAACCGGGATGGCGCCGGCCAGAGCGGCGCGTCGCTGCCGCATGTACTGGATCTCGGCCGAGTCCTCGGGCGGCCGGTAATACGGTGGTCGGTCCTTGCCGACGAGATCTTCTTCGGGTATCTCGTCCTCGAGATGCAGCCGAGTGCGGAGGTCGAGGAGCTGATCGCCCGTCATCTTCTTGATCTGATGGGTGGAGTTCCGGCCCTCGAAACCCTCGCCGAGGGTCCAGCCCTTGATGGTCTTGGCGAGGATGACCGACGGCGAGCCGACGGTCTCCGATGCCGCCTTGAACGCCGCGAACAGCTTCTGGTAGTCGTGCCCACCGCGGGGGAGGTCGCGCAGCTCGTCGTCGGAGAGGTGCTCGACCAGCTTCCGGAGCCGGGGGTCGGGCCCGAAGAAGTTCTCGCGGATGTAGCCGCCCGACTCGGTCGCGTATCGCTGGTACTCGCCGTCGACCGTGCTGTTCATCCGGTTGAGCAGCACGCCGTCGACGTCGCGCTGCAACAGCTCGTCCCAGCGAGATCCCCAGATGACCTTGATGACGTTCCAGCCGGCCCCGCGGAAGACGCCTTCGAGCTCCTGGATGATCTTGCCGTTCCCGCGCACCGGACCGTCGAGCCGCTGCAGGTTGCAGTTGATGACCCAGACGAGGTTGTCGAGATGGGATCGACCTGCCAGTGAGATGGAACCGAGCGTCTCGGGTTCGTCGGTCTCGCCGTCGCCGAGGAAGCTCCAGATCTTCGAACCGCTCGTGTCGTCGAGATGGCGGTCGTGGAGGTACCGGTTGAATCGTGCGTGGTAGAGCGAGTTGATCGGGCCGAGGCCCATCGACACCGTGGGGTACTCCCAGAAGTCGGGCATGAGTCGCGGGTGCGGGTAGCTCGACAAGCCGTTGCCTCCCACCTCCATGCGGAAGTTGTCGAGCTGCTCGGCGCTCAGGCGCCCCTCGAGGAATGCCCGCGCGTACACGCCGGGTGCCGCATGGCCCTGGTAGTAGATGTGGTCGCCCGACTGCCCGTCGGCCTTGCCGCGGAAGAACCAGTTGAATCCCACCTCGTACAGCGACGCCGACGATGCGAACGTCGAGAGATGGCCGCCGATGCCGTCAGCCGCCTTGTTCGCCCTGACCACCATGACGGCCGCGTTCCAGCGGATGAACGCACGGATGCGGCGCTCGATGTACTCGTCGCCGGGGAACCACGGCTGATCTTCGGGCGGGATGGTGTTGACGTACGGCGTCCGGGTGAGCGCCGGGACGCCGACCTGGCGCTCCTGGGCCCGTTCGAGGAGCCGAGCCATGATGTACCGCGCCCTCACCTTGCCCTGGGCGTCGACCAGCGCGTCGAGCGAGTCGAGCCACTCTCGAGTCTCGCCCGGATCGATGTCCGGGAGCTGGTGGGCGAAGTGGTCGGTCATGGCTCCATCATCTCAGCTGGCGGGGACTACTGCGCCGAGACGGGAGAATTTCGTGGAATTCGTGGCTGATCGCTCGTTGCGCAGTTGAACGGTGCGACGATGGCGACCGTGGTCGAGCACCGAACGACGGTCTACACCGATGGCGCATGCAGCGGGAATCCCGGGCCGGGGGGGTGGGCCTGGATCGTGCCCGATGGGCCTTTCGCAGCCGGACCCGCCATCGACACGACGAATCAGCGGATGGAGCTCAACGCCGTTCTCGACGCCGTCGAGAAGCTCAGCGGCCCACTCGAGATCGTCAGCGACTCGACCTACGTGGTCAACTGCTTCCGCGATGGCTGGTGGAAGGGGTGGCTGGCCCGGGGCTGGACCAACGCGAACAAGAAGCCCGTCGCGAACCGCGACCTCTGGGAACCGCTCGTCGGGGCCTACCAGACCCGCGATCTCGAGTTCCGTTGGGTGAAGGGGCACGCCGGCGATCAGTGGAACGACTACGCCGACCGGCTCGCCGTCGAGGCCGCGCTGACACAGCGGCACCGCTCGGGCGACGAGACGCCGAGCGAGATCGGTGCCCCCGACGCAGTCGCAGCGGTCCCGCGCGCTGGTGTGACGACGCGCGATCCCACGGGCAGGGAGCCGCCGGAGGGTCACCGGCTCGTCGTGTTGGGACTGCGGCCGCAAGAGCTCGGTGGCTACGACGCAACCGAGGTGCCGGACAGGATCAGGCGTCACCTCGCCGAGATCATCGCGGCCAAGGCCGAGATGCACGCCGATCTGGTCGTGATGACCGGGCTCCGGCTCGGCGCCGAGATGCTGGCGGGTGAGGCGGCCGTCCACGTCGGTGCCCGCCTGGTCGTGGTGCTCCCGTACCCCGATCCCGATGCCGTCTGGTCGGCTGCTTTCCGTGAACGTTTTGCCGCGCTCAGCGGCCAGGCCGACGAGGTCATCACGCTCCAGGCGAAGTCACCCGACGACGTGAAGGCTTCTCGGGGCGCGCTCGCTCGTCGCGATGCCTGGTTCGCCCGCAACAGCCACGAATCCATCGTGGTGTGGGACCACCGTGACGCCGATGTCGGTCGCACGGTGAAGGCGATGCGCACGGCACTCGGCGACGACGAGGTGTGGGTGGTCGACCCCGCGACACTGCGCTGAGACGAGTCAGTTCTCGATGCGGACGGCGGAGTAGAACGCCACGTGGTCCTTGATGTCGGCAGCAGCGTCGGACGGCGTCGGGTAGGTCCACCCGACATTGTCGTAGGACTGTCCGTCGACGTCGACCGTGTAGTACGACGCCGTTCCCTTCCACGGGCAGACCGTGTGCCGATCCGTCGGCGAGAAGAGCTCGCTTCGGATCGACTCCGGCGGGAAGTAGTGGTTGCCGTCGACGACCTTGGTGTCGTCGCTCTCGGCGATGACCGTGCCGTTGAGGACTGCGCGCATCGTGTTCTCCTGGTTGGCTCCTGAAGCTCGAACCGCCTCGGAGCCCGCCCTATTCCGAGTCGCGCCTGGCGATGACCTCGGCTTCGAGCCGTTCGAGGGTCCTGGCCATCGACTCGGGGTGCCTGTCGGGGTACCCCATCAGCTCGATCGCCTTCGGCACGACTGCCGTCGACCAGTCGAAGGTTTCGGTGACCCGCGTCTTGCCGTCGATCGGTTCGAGCTCGTAGCGCCACCGGTGCTTCCCCAGATGGCACCAGGCGATGCGCTCGTCCTGTTCGAACTCCACCACCTTGCTGCTGATGCGGTACGGCACACCGAGCTTCATCTTCATGCCGAACTTCGTGCCGAGCTCGAGGCGCTTGGGTTCGATGTCGTCGCGGACGGTGCCCGATCCGTCGATCGCAACGTGACCCTCGGTGTGCGACAGGATGTCGAAGATCTCCGCGGGTGTTGCGTCGATGTCCCTCGACACCGAGACCATCTGTTCGTCACTCATGCCATCTCCTCGTGGTCAGCGATCGAGTACGGCGCGAAGCGCGCGCTCGATGTCCTGGTGCTCGAAGGTATACCCGCCATCGGCGAGAACGCCCGGAATGACGCGTGCGCTCGAGTACAGCAGGTTGTCGGCGAGCTCGGCACCGAGTAGGAGCCGGGGCCCGAATCGGGGAACCGGGACGACCGTCGGTCGACCGAGGACGGCGCCGAGTGCCTTCGTGAACGTGGCGTTTGTGACGGGCTCGGGCGCCGTGAGGTTCACCGGCCCGGATAC
>JAOTZB010000327.1 GCA_029861625.1 Acidimicrobiia bacterium | reverse complement strand
ATGGTGACCCAGGACGTCCAGCTGTTCCGCGCTCCCGTGCGCGACAACCTCACGTTCTTCGACGGGGCAAGCATGGGCGACGCCCACCTGCTGGCCGTGCTCGACCGTCTCGGCCTCGAGGACTGGGTGGCTGCGTTGCCTGCCGGGCTCGACACCGAGCTCGAGTCGGGTGGCGGCGGCCTGTCGGCGGGTCAGGCGCAATTGCTGGCGTTCACGCGGATCTTCTTGCGCAACCCGGGTCTCGTGATCCTCGACGAGGCGTCGTCGCGCCTCGACCCGGCGACCGAGACCCTGATCGAGCGTGCAGTCGACCGGCTGCTCGACGGCAGGACAGGGGTCATCATCGCCCACCGGCTGGCGACCGTGAACCGGGCAGACGACATCTTGATCATGGAGGACGGGCGGGTGATCGAGTTCGGCCCACGGGCCCAACTCGCCGCCGATCCCGACTCCCAACTGTCGCGGCTCCTGGCGACCGGGATGGAGGAGGTGCTGGCATGACCAACAGGACGAAGCCCACGGTGTCCACCGGTCGGCTGATGCTCGGCATGATCCGGTATGCACCGTGGCGCTATGCCGCCAATGTGACGATATGGGCGACGATGTGGCTGCTGCCCATCATCCCGGCGCTGATAACACGCGCCTACTTCGATCGCCTGCAGACTGAACCGGGATTCAACGCAACGACGCTGATCGCAGCGATGTTTGCGTATGGCGTGGCGCGCCTGACGTTGATGGCGCTCGGGCTCTGGAACGACATCCACTTCGGGTATCGCGTCACCAGCCTGTTGCGTCGCAACATGCTCGAGCGCATCTACGACATGCCGGGCGCTCAGGCCGTCCACGATTCGCCGGGTGAGATGATCACGCGTTTCCGCGAGGACGTGGACCACGTCGAGGAGGCGCTGGCCTGGACGCCCGACCTGAGCGGGACGCTGGCGTTTTCGATCGCCGCTGCCGCGATCATGCTGGCGATCGACGTCCGTATGACCTTGCTGGTGTTTGCCCCGCTCGTGGTCATGGTCATCACCGCCGAACGGTTCGGCGGTCGGATCCGTCGGTACCGCACCGAGGCGCGCGAGGCAACTGGCCGGATCACGGGCATGCTCGGCGAGACGCTCGGTTCGGTGCAATCGATCAAGGTCGCCGGCGCCGAGGCCAGCACGATGCAGCAGTTCCGCGGGCTCAACGAGACCAGGCGGCGGATGATGGTGCGAGACCGGGTGCTGACGGCGACGTTGGAGTCGGTCTTCTGGAATCTGCTCAACATCGGCGTCGGGCTCATCCTTGTCGTCGGAGCAAGCTCCATGGCGGACGGCACGCTCACCATCGGCGACTTCGCGCTGTTCGTGTACTTCCTCGACTTCGTGACGGACGCCGGTTACTTCGTCGGCATGTTCGTTGCCAAGTACAAACAAGCTGGGGTGTCGTTGGAGCGCATGAGCGCGATCCTCGGCGATGCGCCGCCGTCATCGCTGGTTGAGCACCGCGAGCTGCACCTCACCGGCGAGCTGCCCGCACCGGGCGCGGCTGAAGACGGTCATGACCGGCTGCGCACGCTCGAGATCGACGGCCTCACGTTCGCCTACCCGGACTCGAGTGCCGGTATCCGCGACATTCACCTGACGATCCCCGCTGGAAGCTTCATCGTGGTGACGGGCAGGGTGGGGTCAGGGAAGACGACGCTTCTGCGCAGCCTGCTCGGTCTGGTGGCGCCCGATGCGGGCGAGGTGCGGTGGAACGGGCGGGTCGTCACGGACCCGGACGACTTCTTCGCGCCGCCCCACTCGGCCTACGTGGCACAGGTGCCGCGCCTGTTCTCGATGTCACTGCGCGACAACCTCCAGCTCGGCAGGGACGACGAGGACGGGGAGCTGGCGGCAGCCATCAGGTCGGCCGCATTCGACCGCGACCTGGATGCGATGCCGAAAGGTCTCGACACCATGATTGGCCCGCTGGGCATGCGGCTATCGGGCGGCCAAGTCCAACGAACGGCGACCGCTCGCATGTTCGTCCGCCGACCCGACCTACTGGTGATCGACGACCTGTCGAGCGCACTCGACGTCGAAACCGAGCGCACGCTCTGGGATCGCCTCTTCACCGAACACGACGGGACCACGGCGCTCGTGGTGTCGCATCGCAGACCCGCTCTGCAACGTGCGGACGAGATCATCGTTCTCGAAGACGGTGCGGTCGCGGCGCGAGGGACGTTTGACGACCTGATGGTGAGTTTGCCGGAGTTTCGTGACCTCTGGGCGGTCGACGAGCCCGGCGAAAGCCGGGTCCTGTGACGGTGCTCAGCCGATGATCTCGACGATCTCGATCTCGAACGTGAGCGCCTGACCTGCCAGCGGGTGGTTGGCGTCGATGGTGACGGTGTCCGCGGTCACGGCAATGACCGTGGCCGGGATGCCGTCGCCAACGACGACCTGGATGCCTTCGACGCGGAACTCCTCCGGTACGTCATCGATGGGAAAGTCGATGATGGCCTCGGGATCGACCTCGCCGTACGCCTGGTCCGGCGCGATCGTTACCGTGTTTACGTCTCCGACGCTGAGCCCGAGGACCGCATCGTCGAAGCCAAGGATCACCTGACCGGAGCCGACCGTGAACTCGAGCGGTTCATCGCGCTCGCGTGACGAGTCGAACTGGCTTCCGTCGTCGAGCGAGCCGACGTAATGGACCGCAACCGTGTCACCGACATCGACGACACCGTCGGCAGGGGCGCCCGCGGCCACAGTCGTGGCGGTGGCAGCCGCGGTAGACGTTTCGGGGGCTGCCGTCGTCGTCGTGTCGTTCGCGGTGTCGTCACCACCACAGGCGGCCGCGACCAGAGCGAGCGCGATGACGAACACAGCGATTCGGAGGAAGGACATCGGGGGAGACTCCAAGGTTGAGTGACCGCATCCTAGAAGGCGCCTGGGGTTGTGAGACCTCCGTGCGATCGCTCATGGCGCGATCCGCGCATCTTTGGTCGGTCGCACCAATCCGCAAAGGATCACGGTTTGGTTAGCGTACGAACGTCAACCGGCCGGGAGTACACCCCGTGACTCGTCCCACATCGATCCGGATCCTCATCGCCGTACTCGCGATGGCCGTAGCGGCGGCTGCGTGCGGGGGCGACGAAGCGGCAAACGATGGAGTTGCCACGCTTCAGGACGACACGGTCGTTGCAGGCAACACGCCGCAGCGGGCAGAGATCGAAGACGCGGTGCTCGGCTTCACACGATGCATGCGTGACGAGGGCGTTGAGGTTCCGGACATCCAGCTCGGTGCAGATGGTGCGCCGCAACTGGACCCGCAGCGCCTCCAGGGCATCGACCTCGAGGCGCCCGAGTTCCAGAGTGCCTTCACCACCTGCATCGGGATCATCGCCGATGCCGGTGCGTTCGAGTTCGACTTCGATCCTGAGATCGAGGCCATCGTGCAAGACCAGCTCCAAGCGTTCGCGGAGTGCATGCGGGGCGAGGGCATTGAGGACTTTCCGGATCCCGAAGTCGGCGGATCCGGCCCTCCGTTCCCGTTGACGGCGTTCACCAACCTCGCGGACGAATCGTTCCAGACCGCACTCGAGACGTGCCAGCAAGAGACGGCGTTCTCCGAGCTCGAGGAATGAGGCGCGGCCTCGGCATCGTCGCTGCGGTCGTCGCGCTTGCGGCGATCGGTGTCGCCGGGTTCGTGGTTATCGACCGGTTCGGGGGTGACCAGGGCGAGCCCTCCGTTACGACGGAAGCCGAGGTGACCACGGTGCAGGTCGTGCGCACCGACCTGGTCGAGCAGGACACCATCGAAGGCACCGTGCGTTATCGCGACCCCGGCACGCTGATCGCATCAGGCGCCGGCACAATCACTGCGTTGCCCGCTGCCGGGACTCTGCTCGCTCGCGGCGATGCGGCGTACGAGCTCGACGGTGCGCCCGTCACGTTGATGTTCGGCGACCGCCCGCCGTGGCGACCGATCGAGGACGGTGTATCCGACGGGCCCGATGTCGGCCAGCTCGAACGCAACCTGTGGGTGCTCGGCTTCGACGACGACTTCGCCATGGCGCTCGACGACGAGGTGGACGATGCGACGATCGACGCCATCGAGCGGTGGCAGGAGTCGCTCGGCAGGGAAGACGTCTCCGCCGTACTTCCCTCCGAGATTGCGATGGCCCCGGGACCGGTCCGCGTGGGCCAGGGCCTGGTCGACACCGGTGCCGTGATCGCCCCCGGCACGCGGCTCTACGAAACGTCGGCCACCAGCCACGAGGTGATCGTCCTGCTCGATGCGGATCGCCAGGACCTACTGACGGCAGGCGACGACGTGACGATCGTCCT
>JAOTZB010000326.1 GCA_029861625.1 Acidimicrobiia bacterium | reverse complement strand
TAGGTGGCGATGCGCAGTGCTGCCGGCGGCTCGGGAGTAGCGGTCGGCGCAGGTTGTTCGACGGCGGTCGGGGTCGGATCGGTCGTGGGGTCAGCCGCTGGTGTGTCGTTGCTGCCACACGAGGCTGCGACGAGGCACACGATCAGCCAGAGCGCCGAGAACCTGTGCATCCACTCCTCCTTCGGGCGCGGCGAGCGTCTCCGGCACTCTGACCAACTCGCGGCCGGGCCGCCAGGGACCTTGGACCTTTGGTCGGCCTCGAGCGACAGGGGCCCCGGGACCTTTGGTCGGCCTCGAGCGACAGGGGCCCCGGGACCTTCGGCCCTGCCCTCGACCGGGAGCGCGGGTGACGCTTGGCGTCAGTCGGAGGAGAGGGAGAAGGCCCATGGTGGGCCGGGAGACGACAAGGCCCATGGTGGGCCGGGAGACGACAAGGCCCATGGTGGGCCCAGACGCGACAGCGGCCGATCCGCTCTTGGCGGTGGCCGATCTCGAGGTCGTGTACGGCCGCCAGATCCGGGGGTTGCGCGGCGTGAGCCTGGAGGTGGGCTCGGGTGAGATCGTTGCCCTCCTCGGGGCCAACGGTGCCGGCAAGACCACGTTGCTGCGCGCCATCACCGGGCTCTTGCGGTTCCATGACGGCGCTATCACCGGAGGACGTATCCGTCTCAGCGGTCGCGACATCACCGATGCCGCGCCGAATGTGATCGTGCGGGCCGGGGCCGCCCAGGTGATGGAGGGACGACGGGTGTTCGGCGAGATGACCGTCGAGGACAACCTCGCCACGGGTGCCATCGTCCGCGGCGACAGGCGGGCGATGGCAGCGCGTCGCGAGGAGATGTACGAGCTCTTCCCCGTCCTGGCGGAGCGGCGGGCCTGGCAGGCCGGTTACCTCTCCGGCGGTGAGCAGCAGATGCTCGCGATCGGGCGGGCCCTCATGAGCTCGCCGTCGCTCCTCCTGCTCGACGAACCGTCGCTGGGCCTGGCCCCGCTGATCGTCGAGCAGATTCGCGACTTCATCATCGAGGTGCACGACGACGGGACGACGGTCCTGCTCGTCGAGCAGAACGCGGCCATGGCGCTTTCGATCAGCGACCGGGCATATGTCCTTCAGAACGGCTCGATCGCCATGACCGGACCATCGGCTCGGTTGCGCGACGACCCCACCGTCCAGGCGCTGTACCTCGGCATCGACACCGAGGGCGGGCGCAGGTCGTATCGAGATGTGCGGTCGGGCACCTCGGGGACCGGGTCGTGATGTCCGAGCCGGCTGCCCTGCTGGAGGTCGGCGACCTCAACATCCGTTTCGGGGGTGTGCAGGCACTGCGCGATCTCAGCTTCGATGTGAAACCGCGTGAGCTGCTGGCACTCATCGGACCCAACGGTGCGGGCAAGACGACGGTGTTCAACTGCCTGAACGGCATCTATCGGCCCCAGACCGGTTTCATCCGTCTGAACGGCGAGGACCTCATCGGGTTGCGGCCGTCGAAGATCGCCGGGCTCGGATTGGCCAGGACCTTCCAGAACTTGGCGCTGTTCAGTCAGCTCGATGTGGTGGAGAACATGATGTTGGGTCGCCACCACGGGATGCGCACCGGGCTGCTCAGCGCGGCCATCTGGTTCGGGCGAGCGCGGCGCGAAGAGCTCAAGAACCTGCGGCGCTGCCACGAGCTCGCCGAATTCCTCGACCTGACCCGCTATGCGGGCCGGCCCGTCGGCGAGCTGCCGTACGGCGTGCAGAAACGGATCGAGCTCGGTCGGGCGCTCGCCAGCGAACCGAAGCTCATCCTGCTCGACGAGCCGGTGGCGGGTATGAGCCCGGCCGAGACCGACCAGATGGCACGGTTGATACTCGACATCCAGGAGGACCTCGGTATCGCCGTGATCCTCGTCGAGCACGACATGCATCTCGTGATGGACCTCGCCGAGCGGGTCGTGGCCATGAGCTTCGGCGAGGTGCTGGCCGCCGGCACCCCCGAAGACGTCGCCGCTCGAGAGTCCGTCATCTCGTCCTACCTCGGATCGGCGTGAGGTGAGCTGATGGAGAAGTTCTTCCAGCTCCTGGTGGCAGGCATCGCCGTCGGCGGGATCTACGCCATCATCGCCCTGGGCTTCGTCGTCGTCTACAAGGTCAGCGGCACGTTCAACTTCTCCCAGGGCGGCCTGGTCCTGCTCGGTGCGTTCGTGACCTATCAGTACAGCGGCCCGTGGGGGATGCCGTTCTTCGTTGCGCTCGCGCTCGCGGTGGTGACCCTTGCCGGCGTCGCCATGGTCGCCGAGCGCGTCGTGATACGGCCGATGATCGGCAAACCACCGTTCGCGATGCTGTTGATCACCATCGGGTTGCTGGTCATCATCGAGCAGCTCGTCCGGTCGATCTGGACCGAACCCGGGCTCGTCCTGAAGACCCCCTGGGGCAATGATCGGTACGACATCGCCGGGGTGACGATCCGTCATGCCGACCTGTGGACGATGGGGACCGTCACGGTGTTGTTCGCCGCGTTCTTCGTCTTCTTCTCGCGCACCGATGCCGGCCTCGGCATACGCGCCACGGCGTTCGACCAGGAAGCCGCGGCGGCCCAGGGCATCCCGGTCTCGCGCGCCTTCTCCGTCTCGTGGGCCATCGCGGGTGCGGTCGCCGTGGTCGCCGGTGTCATGCTGACGAGCCGGGGCGGATCGGCGTTGTCACCGGGGCTCGGGTTGATCTCGCTGCGAGCGCTGCCCGCGATGATCATCGGCGGGCTGGACTCGCCGGGGGGAGCGATCGCCGGTGGCGTCATCGTCGGGGTGACCGAGATCATGGCGCAGGGTTACCTCGACAACGACACGACCGGAAATGTCGCGACGATCGCTCCGTACGTCGTGATGATCATCGTGTTGTTGTGGCGCCCCAGCGGCCTGTTCGGGACGAGGGCGGTCGAGCGCGTATGACCGTCATCGATCGCACCGAGTTCAGGGAGTCTCTCCCCGCGGCCTCCCGCCTGTTGCCGACGAGGATGTCGCTCGTCGGATTGGCGATTGCCGCGGTGCTGGTGGTCGCGACGCCGCTTGTCGTCGAGGACGACTTCTGGATGACGGTTCTCGCCAACGCCGGCGCCTTCGCCATCGCCGCGATCGGGCTGAACATCCTCACCGGCTACGCGGGGCAGGTCTCGATCGGGCATGCCGCCTTCTTGACCATCGGCGGCTACGTCGTCGCCTACTTCGGGGCGGAGCGGGGATGGCCGCTTCCCGTCTGGTTGCTGTTGGCGGCGCTCGTCGGCGGGGCCATCGGCGCGCTGGTCGGGCCGTTCGCCCTGCGATTCCGTGGCAACTATCTCGTGGTGGTGACGCTCGCGCTGCTCTTCCTCACCGTCTATGTGGTCGAGAACTGGGAGTCGTTCACCGGCGGCTTCGATGGTGCGTCGACCAACAGCGCGCCCCTGTCGATCGGGCCGATCGACTTCCGGGAGCTGTCGTTGTTTGGCAAGGACTTCACCCGGGAACAGGGCATGTTCTACCTGATCTGGATCCTGGTGGGGGCCACCGCCGTCGTTGCTCGGAATCTGGTCCGCAGCCGCCCGGGCCGGGCGATGCAGGCGATCCGCGACCGTGACATCGCCGCCGAGGTGGCAGGTGTGAGCAACGTCCACTACAAGATCGCCGCATTCTCGATCTCGGGAGCGATGGCGGCGCTCGGCGGTGCCGTCTATGCCGTGAATCTGCGGTTCATCTCGCCGAACTCGCCCATCGAGGAACTGTTCATCTCGATCCGGTTCGTCGCCATCATCATCGTCGGCGGCCTCGGCACCATCCACGGTGCGATCGTGGGGGCGCTGATCCTCGGCCCGCTCCCGGAGCTGGTGCAGGAGAACATCGGCGTGCTGGATTTCACGGTGCCGTTGCTCGACAAGCCCTTCGTCGGCGAGACTGCCGCCGACGGTGGGGTGTTCACCGCGGCGGCATTCAGCGAGATCCTCTTCGGGGTCCTGCTCATCCTCTTCTTGATGTTCCAGCCGACCGGGATCGCGGGGATGTCCCGCAAGCTGCGGGCTCGGCTGGCGGCGCGCGCGACACGTCACGACGAGGCTCGTGCGGTGGGGGAGATTGCCGACGAAGGGACCGAGGACCCTGCCGGGACGACGGCACACGAGTGACGATCGAACAATGGACGAATCAACCCCCCACTGGCGCCGCGCGCTCGCTGCGTTGGTCGTCATCGTCATGTTTGCCGCCGCGTGCGGTAGCGACGACGACACCGTCACGAGCACCGACGACGCAACAACCGAACAAGGCGAGGACACCCCGTCCGACGACGAGGCGGCCACCGCCCCGGACGACGAG
>JAOTZB010000325.1 GCA_029861625.1 Acidimicrobiia bacterium | reverse complement strand
ATCAAGGTGGGGCCCGGTGTCATCGACGTCTGGAGTCGCAACCCGGCGCGCCTCGCGTCGATGTTCTCGACCCTCGACGACCTTGCTCCGGGCCGCATCATCTGCGGGCTCGGGGCGTGGTGGGATCCGCTTGCCGCGAAGGTCGGCATCGACCGGGCCAAACCCCTCGGCGTGATGCGAGAGGTCGTCACGGCAGTGCGGGCGCTCCTCGGCAACGAGACGGTCACCATCGACGGGAACTACGTCCACCTCGATGGTGTCGAGCTCGACTACGTCCACCAGGAGCGTCGGCCCAAGGACGTCCCGATATACGTCGGAGCGACCGGGATGAAGATGATGCAGCTCACCGGCGAGATCGCCGACGGTGTGGTGCTCAACTATCTCGTCTCTCCCGATTACAACCGGCGGGCGATGGAGAACCTCGAGATCGGCGCGACCAGGGCCGGACGATCCGTCGACGACCTCGACCGGCCCCAGCTCATGGTGTGCTCGGTCGACGACGACCGCCAGGCCGCGCTCGACGGTGCGCGCCTGCTCGTGACCCAGTACCTGGGCCAGCAGCCCCACATCATGAAGGCGAGCGGCGTGCCCGAGTCGCTGCTCGACCAGGTCCACGAGATCCTCACCTGGCCGGCCACCCACGAACAGGTCGTCGAGGCGTCCAAGCTCGTGCCCGACGACATCGTGCAGATGATCTGTGCCGCCGGCACCCCCGACGAGTGCCGCGAGAAGGTGGCGGAGTACATGGCCAACGGCTGCACGTGCCCGATCCTGTACCCGCTCGGCGACGACGTGCGCCTGATGATCGACACCTTCGCCGGTTGGGCTCCGTGACCGCACACATCACCGAGAACCCGCTGCGGCAGCCCATCACACCCGCGGCGCCCTCGTCGGAGATCGCCCAGTTCCATCTGCGGATGCCGGCGTACTCACCCACGCTGTTGTTCGACGTTCCCGACCTGGCCGGCCAGCTCGGTGTGCGGCGTGTCCTCGTGAAGGCCGAGACCCGCCGCATGGGACTGCCGTCGTTCAAGATCCTCGGGGCGTCGTGGGCCACCTACCGGGCCATCTGTGATCATCTCGGCTACGAACCCGAGCCCTGGCGCAACATCAACGAGCTCGCGGCGAACCTCGCACATCTCAAGCCGTTCAAGCTCGCGACCGCAACCGACGGCAACCATGGCCGGGCTGTTGCGTTCATGGCTCGGCTGCTCGGGTTCGACTGCCACATCTTCGTTCCGAGAAGGATGGTCGAAGCCCGGATCCAGGCGATCCGCAGCGAGGGCGCCCTCGTCACCGTCGTCGACGGAAGCTACGACGATGCCGTCGCTCGCTCGGCCGACGAGGCCGGTCCGACCTGCATAGTCGTCTCCGACACGTCGTGGGAGGGCTACGAGGACACCCCGGCCCGCGTCATCGAGGGATACGCGACCATCTTCAACGAGGTCGACGACGCCATCGCTGCGAGCGGGCTCGACCGCCCCGACATCGTCGCAATCCCGATGGGGGTCGGCGCCTTCATGGCCGCCGCTGTCACCCACTACCGCCAGCCCGGCCACCAGGCCACGATCGTGGGTGTCGAGCCTCTCGACGCCAACTGCGTGCAGGCATCGGTCGAAGCCGGCGACCTCGCCGTCGTTCCCGGACCGCACGAGTCGATCATGGTCGGGCTGAACTGTGGCACGCCCTCGCCCATCGCCTGGCCCCGACTGTCGGCCGGCATTGACTGGCTCGTCTCGGTCGACGACGACTCGGCTCGTCAGGCCATGCGCGATCTCGCCGCCGTAGGGATCGTCGCCGGCGAGACGGGCGCGGCCGCGCTGGCCGGGTTCACTGCGCTGAGTGCCGACCCGGCCTGGAAGGCGGCGGCCGCCGACGCCGCCGACGCCACCGTGTTGTTGCTCGTCACCGAAGGTGCCACCGACCCGGGCAGCTACGCCGAGATCGTCGGCCGCGGCCACGAGACGGTCGGCCGGGTGATCGCCGTCCGTTAGGAGCCCACGGCGATGACGGCCACGTCGGGATCCCGGTGCAGGAGCTCCGCCGACAGGTCACCGACGGCATCGGCGGTGGCATCGTCGACCTTGGTGATGACGACGGCGAACCGCGCCGTGGGTGGCACCGCCCTGCGGGCACCCCGCTCGTGGAGCAACACCGTCGCCGCGCCCGACGGGGTGAGACGCTCGTAGGGCCCGCAGCCGGCCAGCGCCGCGACACGGAGCGGCCGATGACACTGATCGGCGATCACCCGACCGAGCGCATCGGCGCCGATCATGCTCACGACCAGGGTCGCCGTGCGCGGCACCACCGGTTCGTGGTCGGCCGGGGCCTTGAACGGGCGGTGCTGGGACCCGTCGGCCTCGACGAGTACGTGATCGAAGGTGCGAGACCACCGATCGCAATGTTCCGGCTCGACGCCGACGCCCTTGTCGCCCTCGATGCGGGCCCAGACCAGCACCGCTCCCTCCCCGGTCGCAGCGTGGAGCTCGTCGTCGGTCGGATCGATGAGCACGGGCAGTCCCCCGTGTTGGTCGCGACCCATCCGGGTCGTGGTGGTGAGCACACGACCGCCCTCGAGCTGTGCGCCCAGCGCATGGAGGATGGTGGTCTTGCCGCCCCCGCCGACCAGCGCGACATGAGATCGACGACCGATGCCGAGCGCGGTTGTGACCTCGCTCAGTGGGACCGAGATGACCACGACAGCACCGCCTCGACCACACCACCACCGACGGCCAGCGCCTTGTCGGAGATCTCCCAGCACGCCTCGGCGTCTTCACGCGGGTCGACGTCGCCGATCTTGAGACCGGCCCGAACCTCGGTGCCGCGGGCGATCGCACCACGCACGACGCCGGCGAACGGCGCGCGAATCTCCTCACGGTCGACCGCGCCCAGCAGCTCGCCCGCGGCGACGAGGTCGCCGATGTCACGGTCCCACCGGACCGAGCCCGCGCACGGCGCCCGTAGGACTCGCTCGACGCCCTGACCGCCGACCACCCCGGGTGCGCCGGTATCGGGCGCCGCGGCTCCGTCCCAGAGGACCCGTCCGAGATGATGGCCGCGCATCGTCTCGATCACGGCGTGACAGTCGATGCCCGCGGTGAACCCCGGTCCGAGCGCGACGACCAGCGCCGCGTCGTCGACGGTCGTGTCGATGTTGCGCTTGGCCAAGCGCGCGTCGACCACGACGTCTGCACCGATCCGGGGAAGGCCAGGACTCACGATGACGCCCACATCGCCGCTCCGGGCGATCTCGACCGCCTCGTCGGGATCGGCGGCCAGGCATCCGACCATCCCCTCGATGTCGACCGTCCGATCGGGCACTGCGGTGGACAGGGCAACGGTGCGGCGCACGGTGAGCGGCTGGGCCAGCTCAGCGACCACCACGGCCGCACCCGCACGGGTGAGGCGCCAGGCCACACCTGTGGCCAGGTCACCACCGCCGCGGATCACACAGAGCAGCTCGGACACCGCCGTCACGATAGGCGCCGAGTGGGAGCACGGTGGGCCTCGACCCACGGTGCTCCCACTCGCCGACCGGGTCTACTCGCCGCCTTCGGTCACCTCGATGTCGATGCGAGCGAAGTCGTTGCCGAACACATCGATGCCCGCGGCCTCGAGGTTGGCCACTGCTTCCTCGGCGATGTCGGTTCGGAAGGCGCCGTCATCGGGCGGGGCGGCGAGAATGCCCTCGGCGGTGGCGATCTCGACCGTCTGGTCGTAGAGGGCCTGATCCATGATGCCGACACCCGCCGGTGACGGCCAGATGAGGGCGTTGATCTCGTTCATCATCCAGGCCTGGTGCCCAGGACCACCGAACGGCGGCCCGGCGGCGACGACGACGTCGACGCACTCCTGGAAGTTGTCGCGGCAGTGCGCCCAACCCCGCAGGGATGCTTCGACGAAGCGGACGGCGACATCGCGGTACTCGGCGTCTTCGTCGAGGCGGTCGGCGTCGGCCCAGATTGCGTCCTGCAGCATTGCCGTGCCGACGTCGTTCCAGTCGATGATGTTGAAATCCTCGGGCTGGAACAGCTCGCCGGTGTCGGGGTTGATCGTCTCGAGCACCTGCGCGTACTCGTTGTAGATCATTGCCTGGGCGGCATCGATGTCGCCGTTGATGAGCGCCGTCATGTTGAAGTCCTGCTGGACCAGTGTGACGTCGCCGTCCGGGTCGAGCCCGTTGGCACGCAGACCCGCGAACAGCTCGAACTCGTTGCCGAAGCCCCAGTTGCCGACGTTCGTGCCGGCCAGGTCGTCGACGGTCGTGATGCCCGAGTCGGTGAAGGACACCTGGAGCGTGCCGCTGCGCTGGAACACCTGCGCGAT